>DAOPZW010000040.1:0-20891 GCA_035353595.1 Elusimicrobiales bacterium
GCCCATCGCCTTCAGCGCCGCCGCTACGGACTGCGGGTTGGAATTGTAGGCGTCCAGGATAACGGTAGAACCGTTTATGTTCAGCTGCTGCAGGCGCATCGGCGGCGGCGTATAGCGCTCCAGCCCTCTGCGCACGGCGCAGATGTCCAGCCCCGCGGCCAGGGCCGCCCCGGCGGCGGCCGCCGCATTGTAATAATTATGCCCCGCCGCATGAGGCAGGTCCATCTCCAGCCGGATGCCGTCGTACTCGAGCTTGAACTTCTCCCCCTCCAGGATGCGCAGGTCGGCCTCGGGACACCGGCCGAAAGTGAGCTTGGGGAATTTGCGCCCGTGCAGGCGGGCCAGGTACTGGTCGTCGTAGTTGTAGACCAGTATTCCGCCGGGGGCCAGGCAGCCCGCCAGTTCCGTCTTCGTCTCGAAGATCGTGTCCATGTCGCCGAAAAACTCCAGGTGCGACGGGCCGATATTGGTGATGATCCCGGCCGTGGGGCGCGCCACCAGGGCTATTTCTTTTATGTCGCCGCGGCGCGAGGCGCCCAGTTCGAAAACCCCGTACTTGTGCTGCGGCCCCAGCTCCAGCAGCGAAAGCGGCAGGCCGAACTGGTTGTTGAGGTTGCCGGCGTTCGAGCAGGTCTCGCCGGCGGCGGCGAAGATGCTCTTGAGCATTTCCTTGGTGGTGCTCTTGCCGTTGGACCCCGTTATCGCGACGAGCGGGAGCTGGAAGCGCTGGCGGTGCCAGGCGGCCAGGTCCTGCAGGGCCTTAAGGGTGTCTTTCACCGCTATCGCGGCCGCCGGCAGTTCCTTCAGGCCGGCCAGCGCGTCTTCCCTCGCCAGCAGGCCGCCGAGGCAGGGCAGGGCCTCGGCCAGGAAATCGTGGGCGTCGTACGAGGCGCCTTTCAGGGCCCAGAGAAAATCTCCGGCTTGAAGTTTGCGGGTATCCGTGACGAAAGCGTTGAAACGGGTTTCCGGCTTGCCTTTGACCAGCCGCCCTTTAACCGCCGCCGCCAGCTGCCCGAGATCGATCTGAAGGTTCATGCTCCGCCACCCCCCGCCTAGTGATTTTCCAGCCTGGCCTTTATAACTTCCGCCGCGGTTTCCACGTCGCTGAAGTGGACGGTGGTGTTGCCCAGCACCTGGTAGGTTTCATGGCCTTTGCCGGCTATCAGCACGATGTCGCCTTTCACGGCCTGGGCTATGGCCTTTTCTATCGCGGCCTTGCGGTCCGAGATAATTTCGTAATTGGTGAATTTCCCGGCTATGCCTTTTTCAATATCGGCGAAGATCTGCGCCTGGTCCTCGGTGCGGGGATTGTCGCTGGTCACTATCACCCGGTCGCTCTGGGCGCAGGAGATCTCTCCCATGGGGCCGCGCTTGGTGCGGTCCCTGTCCCCGCCGCAGCCGAACACCGTGATCATCCTGTTGTGCGGCATCAGCTTCAGGTTCGAAAGCACGTTCTCCAGCGCGGCGTCGGTGTGGGCGTAATCCACGAAGACCGCGAAGTCCTGCCCCAGGGCCACCCGCTCCAGGCGGCCCGGCACGTTGACCAGCGCCTGCGCGCCTTCCACGGCCGCGCGGAGGCGCACGCCCCCGGCTACCGCCGCGGCTATGGCCGCCAGCGCGTTATAAATATTGTGGCGGCCCAGCAGGTTAAGCTTGACGGGCAGGGTTTCCCCGCCGGCCTTAAGGGTGAAGCGGGTCATGTTCTCCAGCACTTCCACGCCGTCCGCCCGGAAATCCGCGCCGCTGTCTATGCCGAAAGTAACCGTCTTGATCTTCCCTTTGAGGCGCTTTATCAGCCCGGCCGCGCGTTCGTCGTCGGCGTTGATCACGGCGCACTTGTCGCTCTTCTTCGAACGTTCCAGCAGGTCGAAGAGGCGGGCTTTCGCCTGGAAATAGCTTTCCCTGTCCTTGTGGAAGTCCAGGTGGTCGCGCTGCAGGTTGGTGAAGACGGCGCAGTCGAAGTCCACGTCCTCCACCCGGCCCAGGGCCAGCGCGTGCGAGGAGACTTCCAGCACCGCGTTGAGGGCGTCGGCCGCCACCATTTTAGCCAGCAGCTCCTGCAGGGTGTGGGCCAGCGGGGTGGTGTTGGCGGCAGGGGCCAGCACGCGGCCGTCGACTCGGTAATCTATGGTGCCTATCACTCCGGGCCGCGCCCCGCCCAGCCGCAGGATGTTCTCCAGCAGGTAGGCGGTGGTGGTCTTGCCCTTGGTGCCGGTAATGCCGAAAACCTTCAGCCGGGAGGAGGGGTGCCCGTAAAAGTTGGCGGCGCAGCGGGACAGCGCCGCCTGCAGGTCGGGGGCTTTGAGGAAGACGGCTTTGGGAAAGGCGCTGCGCAGCTCGGCCGCGGCTTCGCCGCCGGAAATTACTGCCGCGGCGCCTTTTTCCAGCGCCTGGCGGATGAAATTATTGCCGTCGGCCTTAGCGCCCGGCAGCGCGAAGAACAGCGCCCCCGGTCCGGCCAGCCTGGAATCGTTGACAATGGCGGTAATCTCAAGACCCGGCAGCTCTTCCACCACGGGTATGCCGGCGTTCTCCAGTAAAAGTTTCAGCTGCATCGTAGCTATATGATAGAAAATTAGGACTTAATCCGAAACAGGGCCGGGGGGCGGCTGCTTTTTTGTCTTGTCCGGCAAGGGCATGTCCGCCTTGAGGCTCTTGATGTTTATTATCCGGGCCGCGATCTCCCGGAAGACCGGCGCGGCGGACTCTCCGCCGTAGGTCAGCCGTTTCGGGTTGTCCATGACGACCAAAATGGTGTAGCGCGGCTGGTCAAAAGGAAAGAAGCCGCAGAACGAGGCCACATTTTTCCCGGTCAGGTATTTCCCCGTCCTGGGATCTATTTTCTTGGACGTGCCGGTCTTGCCGGCTATCGAGTAGCCGGGTATGCGCGCGCTCAGGCCGGTGCCTTGCTCTACCACGGCCCGCAGGATGGTTTTTACGCGCCGGGAGGTTTCCGGCGAGATCACCCGCCTCACCAGCGCGGGTTCATTCCTGAAAACTTCCGTGCCGTCGAATTCCGTAGTGCGGTTCACGAGGCGCGGCTCGTAAAGCTCTCCCCCGTTGGCTATGGCGGAATAGGCCGTTATCACCTGCACCGGGGTGGCGGCCATGCCGTGCCCGTAAGACCCTACGGCCAGGTCCAGCGAAGTATACTGCTCGAGCGGCCGCAGGATCCCGGCGGACTCGCCGTAAAAACCCAGCCCGGTCTTGGACCCGAAGCCGAAGGATTTGGCGTAGAGGTAAAAATCCTTGATGCCCAGTTTCAGCCCTACCTTCGCCGTGCCGATATTGGAGGAGCGCTCTATCACGCCGGACAGCGACAGCGTCTGTTCCGGTTCGTGGTCGTGCAGGATTACCTTGTTGTTGAATTTCCAGGCGCCGTTCTCGCAGTAAAAAGAGTCTTTCTCGCTTACGACACCCTTTTCCAGCGCGGCCGCCAGGGTGATGGACTTGAAAGTGGAACCCGGCTCATATACCCATTCCACCGGCTGTATCTTGCCCAGGTCTTCCGGCCAGGTGGCCATGGCCAGCAGGCGCCCGCTGGACGGCTCCTGCACCAGCGCCATGCCCAGTTCCGCCCCGGTTTTCTCCACCATCTCCTTTACGGCTACCTGAGAAAAATACTGGATATCGCGGTCAAGGGTCAGGTGCAGGTCGCGCGGGAGGGCTTCTTTTTCAAGCTTGTCCTGGAAAATGATCCGGCCTGACGCGTCGCGGATCACTTCGCGGTGGGAAGTTTTCCCGCTGAGCACCTTGTCGTAAAGCAGTTCGGCCCCGGTAAGCCCCTTGTCGGAGCCTACCAGGCCGATTATGGCGCGGGCGAGGTCTCCGGAAGGATAATACCGGCTCTGGTGCGGCTCAAGGCTGACGCCTTTTATCTTTAAAGCGGAAACCGCTTCAAAAGCGGCCCGGTCTAGATTTTTTTTGACCGGCACAAAATTTTTTGCGCGCTTGAATTTTGTCCTGAATTCCGCGGGCAGCTTCAGCGTGCGGGTAAGCGCCGCCAGCGCCGCCTCGGGATCCTCCAGGTCTTTTTTGAAAAGCTGTACGTCCCAGGTAACTATGGATTCGGCGAGCAGCTCCCCCCCCTGGCAGAAAACGCGGCCGCGGGGCCCCGTCTCCGAGACGGTGCGGCTGAACGACCTGGCCGCCATGCGGCCCAGGGCCTCATGCTGCACCGTCTGCAGCCAGAGAAGGCGGCCGGCGATGATAAAGGCCGGCGCGCCCGCTAAAAAGGCGCAGGCGGCTATCCTTGTTTTTAATGTTTTGGCTGTCATGGGCCGGCTTGAACGTCCGCGGCCTCCGGGGGCTCCGCGTTACCAGGGCAGTTTCGCCAGCCAGTCTTTGGCGGGATTGTCTTTGCCCGCCGCGCCGTCGAGCATCACTACCGCGCCGGGCTCCGGATAGACCATGCCGAGCTTCAGGGCTTCGGTTTCCAGCTTTTCCGGTGACATCGCGGCCTGTATTTCTTTTTTTAGATAGGTATTGGAGCTTTCCAGGTCTTTGATCTCGCGGCGCACTTTCTCGATGGTGTAGCCGAGCTTTACCGCCTGCACGTTCTCCCACGCGAACAGGAACAAAACCGCGCAGACCGCTCCTACCGCCGCGAGATTCATGTTTCTAGTCTTTTTTAACATACAGTTGCCTTTATCGAAGTTTATTCCATGCTGAACATTTCTATGCGGCGCACGCCGTGCTTCTCCCAAAGGTAGAAGATCTTGGTGGGGCACAGAGCCGATTTCAGCCCGTTCAGCTTTATCCTGGCGTTCTTTGTCGACAGCAGTTTCGTGAGCCTGGCGCCGGTCTTGAGGATGTTTTCGGGATACATATAATGTCTCCTTAGTCTCTCACAGCTTTTCTATCACGCGCAGCTTCGCGCTGCGGGCCCGCTTGTTGGCCAGGACTTCGGCTTCGGACGGCTTCACTGGTTTCCTGGTCACGGGTTTCCAGCCGCCCATACTTACCATCAGGCGGAAGGTTTCCTTCACGATGCGGTCTTCAAGGGAGTGGAAAGTTATAATGCCCATCCTGGCCCCGGGCTTGAGCAGCGGCATCATCTTCTGTATGCCGCGGGTGAGGTTGTCGAATTCGTAGTTCACGGCCACCCTCAGGGCCAGGAACGTTTTTGTGGCCGGGTGCGTCTTTTCCCCCCGCGCCGGCGCCACGCGCTCTATCAGCGCGCTCAGGTCGGCGGTGGTTTCCAGCGCATGCTCCCGGCGCGCGTCCAGGATGGCCCTGGTGATGCGCCGGGAATGCCTTTCGCCGCAGATGCGGATCAAATGCTCTATCTGCTCGTAAGGCCACTGGTTGATGATGGTATAGGCGGTCAGCGGGTTGTCGGGGTTGATGCGCATATCCAGCGGCCCGTCGTGCTTGAGGCTGAAGCCGCGCGAAGGCTTGTCGAAGTGCAGCGAGGAAATGCCCAGGTCGAACAAGGCGCCGGACACGGAGCGTATGCCCTCGCGGGCTGTGATCTCGTCGATATTGGCGAAGTTGCCCTGGATTATCTTGACCCTGTCGCCGAAAGAAGTGAGAGCGCGCGCGGCCACGCCGGCCATTTCGGGGTCCCAGTCTATGCCCAGCACGCTGGCTTCCGGCGGCAGGCTGTTGAGCAGCCGCGCGGTATGGCCGCCCATGCCCAGCGTGGCGTCCACATAAGTGCCTTTTTTCTCCGTGATCAGGAGGTTGATGGTCTCTTCGGCCAGGACCGGGATGTGGATGTACTCGCTCATAGGTCTATCTTCTTGCTTAATTTCCCGTAGGCGGGGTCCATTACATCTTTTTTGTATTTTAACCAGATTTGCGCATCCCATATTTCAGCCTTATTGCCTACGCCCCGGATCACCAGGTCTTTGTTCAAGGCGGCGTAAACTTTTTGATTTTGAGGTATTAAGATCCTGCCCTGCTTGTCCAGCGGCGCGTCCGCTGCGTTGCCGAAGAAAGCGCGCTTGAAGGCCCGCTCCTCTTCCTTGTTCTCCGACCGGAAGATCTCCATGTTGTTGGCGATCAGCTCTTCGAACTTGGACGGCAGGAAGACATACAGGCAGCGGTCCAGGCCGGTGCTGAGCATCAGGTAGTTTTTCTTTTCGGCGCTGAGCGCCTCGCGGAAGCGGGCCGGAATAAAGACCCTGTTCTTCGGGTCCAGCACGCAGGAATATTCGTTATAAAATGAACTCATTATCTGTTAATTTATTTTAAAACATTCCTAAACACTATGCAACACTATACACCACTTTGCACCACCGGGACTTTTAGTATACAGCATCGTCCCCCCCCGGTGTCAATACCTGACGCAAAAAGTCTTTATTTTATAAATATATTTTGCCGCAAAAAAATTATTGCGGCTGGAAGACGGGTTGAGCTAAATCAATAGCCCCCTTAATATAAGGAATAGATAAGTATGCCGCGGAGGAGCCGGCGCGCGCCGGGCTGGGCCGGGCCGTATCAGCGGTTCACGTCGGAGATCTTGCCGGTCTTCAGGTCGTAGCGCCAGGCGTATTCAAGTGAGGACAGCTTGTTATAGGGCATGCCGTAAGCCCTGTAAAGCGCCTGCGCGGCGGGAGTGCCGTCCCGCAGGCCTTTGCAGAAAAGGTAAAAAGATTCGCCGGTCTTCATTTTCATCAGGAAGCGCGCCAGGCTGTAGGACTGGGCGTACCAAAGCCGCACATTGTCCTCGTCGGCGCCCTGCAGGTTCTCTATGCGCAGCAGGTCGTTGAACTTGAACCCGCTGCCGTTCTCAATGCGTTTAAGGTTCTGCTTCAGCCAGGTAGGGGTGGAATAGCCGCGCTCGCTCTGCACGTAAGTGGCTATCCCTTCGCTCAGCCATAAAGGGCTGGGGTTGGAGGGCGGAAAGAAGCTGTCGAAATAGATGTGCGTCAGTTCATGGGCCAGGATGCCGAAAGCTTCGTCGCTTTTGTAAAGATAGATCTTGCGCTCGCTGAGGGAAGCCGCCCCCCCCGACCATTCCGGCCGGCCGGTGATCTTGCGGTAGGTGGCCTGGCTCTGCGCGAAGAAAATAAAAACTTTCTTTTCGCGCGTCCAGGGCGAGAAGGCGATCAGGTCCAGCATGATATTGCCGTGCAGGCTCTCCACCGTGTCCGTAAGTTCTTTGGAAACTTCGGCGGCTTCTTCGTAGACGACAAAATGCCTGGTCACCTTCCGGGCGAAGCCCGGCGGGGCTTCGGGGTAGGCTTCTTCCCCGCTGTCCCGGGCCGCCGGGATGCCGGCCTTGTCTTCCGCGGAATGCTCCGGCATCATGTCCGAATCTGCCACGTCCATTATTTCGGGGCCGGCGATAGGTTTCACCAGGGAGCCCTGCTGCGGGGCCGTGCTCGCCTGCGGCGCCGTGCCGGGCGGGAAATACGGCGTTACGGGCCCGGCTGTTTTCCGGGTTATCGCCAGGGAATCCGGTTTCCCGGTGAAAGGGTTCGCCGTTACGCGGAAAGTTTTCAGGCTGGTCATGTCCGAGTCTATGTACTGGTACATGAAAAGGCCCCAGAGGCCTATCACGAGGCCCCAGAACAATACCCTTAATTTAGAAAGTATGTCCATTTTTCAGCGCAATGAATCCCGCACTTTTACCGCCATTTCCGCCATGGCGGACGTGAACATGGAAAAAAATACTATAAAGACGGCCTGCGTGGCTATCATGCCTAAAAGCTGCGGGCTCAATTCCATATCCATGATGAGGCTGCGCAGGTAATAGATGCCGAACATCAGCGAGGCCGACGCCAGCGCCGTGAGGAAGACCTGCCACTTTTTCATGAACATGGCGGCCGCGGCCGGCCCGGTCAGGAACAGCAGCCACATGGGCGCCCAATACGGGGCCAGCAGGTAGAACAGCGCCGCGCTGGTCAGCAGGTTTATCCAGACGGTGATCCCCCTTATGCTGCGGGTGACCTGCATCAGCCGGTACACGTTGGCGGACAGCCAGTAATTTACGGCGAACGCCGCCGCCAGCAGGCCCAGCGCCGCGTAAGTCACGCTTCTTTCCGGCTCGGAAAAATAAACCGCGAAGGCGATCAGGATCACGGCGAAGGGCGTGAAATAAAAATTGAGTATGTGCATACTTTACCCGCACGGCCCCGCCCCGGCCCGGCTGAGACGCTGCGCTTACCGCCGCCGCCTTCTGTATACGGCGATAAACCGGTCTTCAACCGCCCCCGGCAGGCGGTAATTTATCTTTTCCGCCAGCTCCGCGCGGGCCTTGTCCATGACCTTTAACAGCTCCGGGCGCGGCGCCGCCATCTGTGCCGCGCTCTGCCAGGCAAGGAACACCCCGCCTTCCACCACCATATTTAAGCATTGAGGCAGTATATTTTCAAGCTGTCCCATGGCGCGTTCCATCACGGCGGCGTAGCGCTGCGCCCTGGGCCCCTCCCCCACCCTGCGCTTGAATACGGCGACATTGCCGGTTTTCATCGCCGCGGCCGCGCGGCCCAGGAAATCGCAGCGCTTGCCGTTGGAGTCCAGCAGCTCGAAGCGGAAGTCCTCCAGCGCCACCGCCAGCGGCATGCCAGGGAAGCCCGCGCCGGTGCCCGAGTCGGCTATGAGCGCGCCCGGTTTAACGAGGCGCCGCAGCAGGGGCGCCGCGGCCAGCGAATCGGCGATATGGCGCGGCCAGAGCTCGGGCTCGTCGTTTTTTGAGACCAGGTTCATTACGGCGTTGTTGGCCTTAAGCTCGGCGGCGAACAGTTCCAGCTTTTCCAGCTGCGGCCCGGACAATTCCACGCCCCAGGCCGCCAGCGTGCGCTTCAGTTCTTCAGTCATGTTTCCGCCCTTGTTCTATCATTACCCACAGCAGCTGCACGTCGGCCGGGGTGATCCCCGGCACGCGGCCCGCCTGGGCCAATGTCAGCGGCCGGTGCTTTTCAAGCTTTAGCCGGGCCTCGTTGGGCAGGGCCTTGAGGCGCGCGTAGCTGAAGCCGGCCGGGATCTCCAGGTGCTCGAACTTCTTAAGTTTCTCGGCCTCTTTCTCGCTGCGCCGGATGTAGACGGCATACTTTTTTTCGATGCCCGCGGTAGCGCGCGCCCGCTCCAGGGGCCAGGGGCCGCTGCCCGGCAGCGAGATCTTTTGTGTTCCGCCGGCGGCGAGCCCGGCCACCGCGCCGCGGTAGCGCTCAAAAGCCGGTTCGTCGGCGGCCGGGAGCAGGCCGAGGCGGAACCCGTGCGGCGCCAGGCGCAGGTCGGCGTTGTCCTGGCGCAGCAGCAGCCGGTATTCGGCGCGGGAAGTAAAAATACGGTAAGGCTCGTCCACGCCTTTGGACACCAGGTCGTCTATCATTACGCCGATATAAGCCTCGTCGCGCCGCAGGATGAAAGGCGCGGCCCCCCGCGCTTTAAGCGCGGCGTTGATCCCCGCGACGAGGCCCTGGGCCGCGGCCTCTTCGTAGCCGGTGGTGCCGTTGACCTGGCCGGCCAGGAAAAGGCCGCCCACGGTGCGCGACTGCAGGGTGTAATCCAGGGCGCGCGGGTCGAAATGGTCGTATTCGATGGCGTAGCCGGGGCGCAGGATCTCCGCCTTTTCCAGGCCGGGCACGGAATGGACGATCTCATGCTGCGTCTCTTCGGGCAGGCTGGTGGAAAGCCCGTTGACGTAGTATTCTTCCGTGGTAAAACCTTCGGGTTCCAGGAAAAGGTGATGCGCGGCGTGGTGCGGGAACTTCACGATCTTGTCCTCTATGGAGGGACAATAGCGGGGGCCCGTGGAATTTATTTTCCCGCTGTACAGCGGCGACTGGCCCAGCCCCGCGGAAATTATGGCCGCTGTTTTCGCGTTGGTGCGGGTGAGCCAGCAAGGCAGCAGGTCCCTGGTGACGGCCGGGGTGAAGTGGGACAGCGGGAGGGCCGGGCGGTCCGGCTCCTGCCGCTCGCATTTGGTGAGATCTATGCCGCGGGCGTGCAGCCGCATGGGCGTGCCGGTCTTGAGCCGGCCCGGCTTGAAGCCCAGTTCCTTGAGGCTTTCGGCGAGCAGGCAGCTGGGCGGATGGTTGTAGCGCCCGCCGGGGAAAGAGCGCAGCCCGATGTGGATGAGGCCTCGGAGGAAGGTCCCGGCGGTAACTATTACGGCGGCCGCCCGGTAGCGCGTGCCGCGCGCGCTGAGCACCCCGCAGACTTTGCCGCCGCGGGTGAGTATTTCGGCCGCCTCGTCCTGAACGGCCAGCAGCCCGCTCTGCCTCTCCAGCGCGTGCTTCATGCCGGCCTGGTAAAGCTTCTTGTCGCATTGCGCCCGCGGCGAGCGCACCGCGGCGCCCTTGGATGTGTTGAGCATGTGGCAGCTGAGCATGGAGAGGTCGGCGATCTTCGCCATTTCCCCGCCCAGCGCGTCGATCTCGCGCACCAGCTGCCCCTTGCCCACCCCGCCTATCGACGGGTTGCAGGACATCTGCGCGACGGTGTCCAGGTCCTGCGTGAGCAGCAGGGTTTTAGCGCCCATGCGCGCGGCCGCCAGCGCCGCTTCGCAGCCGGCGTGGCCCGCCCCTATTACCACTACGTCGAATATTCCCGGGTAGTTGAAGGTTTTCATATCAGCAGCAGCGCCTGGAAAATTTCGGGGCTGAGCACGCCCAGGACTGAAAGCGAAAAAAGGAACGCCAGGCCGGCCAGCATGGCCGGCACTACGGCCGCCGCGGCCCGCGCCGCGGTAGTTGCCTGGAAAGCCGCCGCGGCTTTTACAAGGTAGACCAGGGCCAGGGCCGCGAAAAAATACTGCCCGGCGCTGTAGGCGGCGACGGACCCCGCCGCCGCGGCCGCCGCGCCCAGGGCGTCCGCCGCCAGCGTGAGCGCGGAGAGGGCCAGCATCGCTTTGAGCAGGCGGGCGTACAGCGGGCGGCTGCGCGCCGCCAGCCCGGCCGCGCCGCCGGCCGCCAGCAGGGCCAGCAGGCGGGCCGCCCCGTTATAGGCCGGCGCGGTTTTGAACGGCAGCAGAAAGAAGAACCCGTAAGCGCCGGCGGCCGTTACCAGGGCCGCCAGGCGGGCCGGCAGCCTGCCGGCGCTTATATAAGGAAGGAAAGCCGAGAGCAGGGCGCAGAAGAACAGGGCGAAGGCCAATCCGCCCGGCAGGCCCACGGCGAGATACCACCAGAAGCCCCTGTCCTGCGCGAGCTGCACGCCGGGAGCGGCGGCGGCCAGGAACTCCGGCGGGAGGCTGCACAGTGCGTGGGCGGACGCCGCGGCCGAGGCGCAATACAGCGCCAGCGGCCAGGCCCAGCCGGTTTTTCCGGAGGCGATAGCCGCGAACGTCTCAGCCGGCCTGAATAATACTTTTACGGGAAAAAAGTCTTTGAACATAGCTGCTACTTCCCGACGCAGAAATTCTTGAAAATATCGGCCAGCACTTCCTCCGGAGAGGTTTCACCGAGTATGGAGCCCAAGGCGTTCAGCGATCCGCGCAGATGCTCGGCCGCCAGTTCCAGCGGCGGCTCCTTTTCTTTCATAATGGCCTGAAGCCTGGCCAACTCGGCGGCCGCGGCGCTCAGCGCCTCAAAGTGGCGGGCAAAGATCACCGGGGCCTGCGCTCCCTCCCGGAACGCCCGCTGCTGCTTTGCCACCAGGACGCGGCGCAGCCCGGCCAGGCCGGCCCCGGTTCTGCAGGAAGTTTTCAGGCCGCGGGCGCCCCGTGCCGCCGGCCGCAGGTCCGCTTTGGTCAGCAGCTTTATTACCGGGGTCCCGGGCGCGGCCAGTTCCCCCGCCTTTAAGGCCGCCAGTTTATCCGAGGCTGTGCGGGGTACGGAACTGTCTTTAAGCAAAAGTATTATGTCCGCCTCCGAGACGGCTTTTTCCGCGCGCCGGATCCCCTCGGTTTCAAGCTTTCCGCGCGCCGCGGCGTTGAGCCCGGCGGTATCCGTGAACACCACGGAGAACCCCGCGATCTCTGTCTTTGTTTCCAGCGTGTCCCGCGTGGTTCCCGCCACGGGCGAAACTATCGCGCGGTCATAGCCCAGCAGGGCGTTCAGCAGCGACGATTTACCGGAATTCGGGGCGCCGGTAATTACGACCCTTATGCCTTCGCGGATCCCCCTGCCGGTTTCGAACCCGGCGGCCAGGCCGCGCGTTTCTTTTTCCAGCGCGGCCGCGCCGCGCAGGAAAGCGGCTATCCTGACCGGCGGCGTTTCTTCGTAGAGATCATCCAGCCGCGCCTCCAGTTCCGCCAGCAGGCGCACGGCGGACCCTTTGAGGGCGCGCACCCTGCCCGACAGCTCTCCCCGTACCTGGGCCAGCGAGGCGCGGTGGGCGGCTTCGCCGCCGGCGGCGATAAGGCTGCCTACGGCTTCCGCCTGCGCCAGGTCCAGTTTTCCGTTAAGGAAGGCGCGCAGCGTAAACTCGCCCGGCGCCGCCAGGGCGGCCCCGGCGCGCACCGCGAGGTTTAAAATAGTCCGGGTTATGTAGGGCGAGCCGTGGCAGGTGAGCTCCACGGTGTCCTGACCGGTATAGCTGGAGGGGCCTCTGAAAAAAACGGCTACCGCCGTGTCCAGCAGGCGGGAGCCGTCTTTTACCTGCAGCATCCGGACCAGCCGGTGGGCGGGCGCGGGCTGGGGCGGGCTGGTGAACCTTGCGGCTATGCGGAAAGCCGCGGGGCCCGACAGGCGGATTATGGCCAGCGCCCCCCCGCCCGGCGGGGTGGCCAGTGCTGCTATAGTCCGGTCGGTGTCTGGCAGGGGCATATAAAATCAAACAGCGTGACAGCAGTCGAGCCGCTGTCACGCCGCGGGCTTTACTGCAGCCTACTTCTGTTCAGCCGGCTGTTCCTCGGCGGGTTTTTCCGCCGGGGCTTTGTCGCCGCCGCAGCAGGAGGATCCGCCGCAGCAGCAGTCATCCGTCGCCGGGGCTTTGGTTTCTTCCTGCGCGGGCTGAGCGGCCGCGGGGACCGGCGCCGCTTCCATCACGGGGGCCGGCGCCGCCACGTGCGCCTGCGCCGTTTCAGCGGCCGGGGCGGCCGCCTGCTGCGCCTGCGCGTTCGCGGCAAGGCGTATCGACACCTTGCGCCAGCGTCCTTCGCCTTCGGAACTCGTTTCGACTCCGGGATGCGATGCCTTTACGATGTTGTGCACCATTTTTCTCATCGAAGCGGGCATCGGCTCGAGCCGGCAGGGTGTGCCGCTGGCTTTTACCGAATTGACCGCGTCGCTGACCATGCGCTCCAGTTCTTTTTCTTTGCTGTCCCAGTAGCCGCCGGTGTCGAGGCGCAGGGCCAGGTGCGGCTCGCGCCTGCGGCTGACTATGGAGTTCAGCACGAACTGCAGCGCCTGCAGGCCGCGGCCGTTATCTTCGGTGAACGCCGCGGAATTGGGACAGTCGAAGCGGATGAAAAGCAGGTTCTCTCCCGCTTCCATCCTGGCCTCGGTTACGGTCGCTTCCATTCCCATCAGGGAAGTCATTTTGAGCAGCGCGGTTTTGGCGTGCTCCACCGGGTCGGCTATCTGCTCGATGGCCAGGAAACCCGCGGCGAGGGGTTCTTCGTTGTAAACGCGGTCCCTGGAGCGCTCCATCGAGCGGTCCATGTCGCGCCGGGGCCGCTCTCCGCGCGGCGCTTCGGCGGCCTGCTGCGGCGGCGGAAGCCTGGCGTCCTCGTAACCGTAGCGCCCGGGGCGCCTGGCGGGAGCTGAAGACCGGCTGCCGCTGTCGCGGCCGCCTCCGCCTCTCCCGTCGCGCCTGGGTCCGCGTCCGTCCCGGCCGCCCCCGCGCCCGCCGCGGCCGCCTCCGCGTCCGCCGCGTTCGCGCGTCTCTTCGCCGCGTCCGTCGGCCCAGCGTTTTTCCGTAAGGATAACGCAGGCTTTCTTCGCGCCGAACCCGAGGAACCCGGTAGTCCCTTCGGTTACCACCACCACTTCCACCTGATCGCGCCTGAGGCCCATTTCCGCAAGGCCTTTTTCTACGGCGTCTTGTATTGTTTTTGCTTCTGCTTTTGTTTCTCTCATAAGTATCTCCTCTCTGTCAGTTAAAAATCACTCCTACGCCATCTTTTTCTGCAGGTACATGTTCTGGGCGAAACCCCAGATGCTGTTGATCAGCCAGTACATCACCAGCCCCGAGGGGAAGCTGAGGAACATGAAGGTGAAGATGACCGGCATCCACTTCATCATGGCGGCCTGCGCCGGGTCCGACGAGGCCTGCGGGGAAAGATGCTGCTGCAGGAACATTATTCCGCCCATCACCAGCGGCAGCACGTAATAAGGATCTTTCGCCGAAAGGTCTTTTATCCAGAAGGCAAACGGCGCGCCGTGCAGCGTCCAGGAATTCCTGAGCGCGGTGAACAGCGCGAAGAAGACCGGGATCTGCAGCAGCATCGGCAGGCAGCCGCCCAGCGGGTTGGTGCCGTGGCGCTTGTACAGCTCCATCACTTCCTGGTTCATCCTTTTGGGATCGTCTTTGTAGCGTTTCTGTATGGACTGCATTTCCGGCTGGATCTTCTTCATCACCGCCATGGCTTTGTAGCTCTTGAAGCTCAGCGGCGTAAGCAACAGCTGTATGAGCACGCTGAGGATGATGATCGCCACGCCGAAGTTGCCGGTGAGGCGGAAGAAATAAGTCAGCGCGGAGTTGGCCAGTTTGGCCAGCGGCGCGAAAAAGCCGAAATCCACGGAGCGGTCCAGGCCCATGCCCAGCTGCTGCAGGCGCGGGTAATCCTTGGGGCCCAGGTAGAAACTCGTTTCCCAGTTGCGGCTTTCTCCGGGGCGCAGCTGTTCGGCGGCGAAAGGCACCACCAGCAGCGGCGCCATGTTCTCCCCTACTTTCTCCTCGCGGCGGAAGGGGCGGGTTTTTTCTATATCCCCGCCGGCCATGGCCGCCAGGAAGTAGCGGTTATCCACCCCGGCCCAGACGCAATCGTAGTCGGCGGGCCCCTTCTTCAGGTCTTTTACGGTGGGAAATTTGCGCCCTGTTTCCTGGTAGGCGTAGGCGGCGCGCCAGAGTTTGGGATTTTCTTTTTCCTCGCTCTTGGCCGTTCCCAGGCCCGGCCCGAGGGTAAGTTCCCAAGCGGGCAGCGCCTGCGGCGTTCTGCCCGTATTCTGGACGGTCATGCTGAAGCTGTTGATGCCGCCGTCGCGCGACAGGATGAATTTTTTCGTTGCGGTCAGGCCTCCGGGGCCGGCCGCCGTGAATTCCAGCGAATCCGCGGTTTTGGCTTTAAGCTTGAAGCTGAAGGGCAGCGAGGTCGCGAAAAAACCCTGGCCGGAACCGGGGATCAGCTCTATGGGGGTAACCGGGCCCTCGTAAACAGCGCTTTTTATGGAGGCGGTTTCGGGATAGAAAAAGTATTCGGCTTTGCCGGCGGCGGCCGCTACCGCGTCCTTTTTCCAGTCCGCGGCCGGCTGGGCGGCGGCGGGCGCCTGGGCCGCCGGGGTCGCGGTCCCGAAGGCGGGAGCGGCTCTTTCCGGGACAGCGGGCTGTTGCCCGTTTGCGGCGGCGGCAGCCGGCGCGCCCGCGCGGGGCTGCTCGAACTTCTTGCCGATATAGGAATACCAGCCGATGTAGACCAGCGAAGATAAGACGACCGCGAGAACAAGATTTTTCTGCATTACGTTCCTCCCGCGTTCAGCGCGGAGGCGTCAGGGGGAACTTCAGGGTACCGGGTCGAAACCGCCCGGAGTTAAAGGTTGGCAGCGGGCCAGGCGCCTTGCGGCCAGTCCTGTCCCTTTCAAAATCCCGTGTTTATCCAGCGCCTGGAACGCGTACTCGGAACAGGACGGGTGAAAACGGCAGGTGCCGGGCCCGAGGGCCGGCCTGCAAGTCCTGTATGCCGAGCGCAGCGTGTTAAGCGCCAGTGTTTTAAGATTTTTAAGAACGGTTGTGTTCACCGTCATTATTTAAGACGCGCTTTGCGCCAGACATTGTCCAGCGCTCCCCGGGCTTGTGCCAGATTATTTATGGCGCAGCCCGCTTTGGGATATATTATGAAACGCGCGCTTTCCTTTAACTCGTCTTTCGACAGCCTGAAAGCTTCCCTTAGAAGCCTTTTTAACCTGTTTCTTTGTACGGCGCCCCCGGTCTTTTTCGAGACCATGAGGCCGATCTTTTTTTCAGCGCCGCCGCCGGAATGCCACATTACCAGGTCCCTGGTAACTGTTTTGTGGTCCGCGGCAAAAACCGCCTCAAAATCTTTTTTAAGGCGCAGGCGCGATGCCCTTGGAAAAGCCAGCTTTGTCACTGTGTTGACCGTGGAACGAAAGAATGACGGCGGGTCCGCAGACCCGCGCCATTTCTTATTTCATTCCAGGGATCAGCTGCCAGCGGCCTTTGCTGCGCCTGCGGGCCAGCGTTTTGCGCCCGCCCGCGGTTTTCATCTTGGCGCGGAAGCCGATGTGCTTAGCGCGCTTTTTTACATTTGGTCTGTATGTTGGTAGCATGGTGATTAATTATATAAATAAGCGAGGGAAAATGCAAAACCCCGGCCGGGATGTTTTGTAGAATATGCTGGCTTCATTATGATCTTCTGCGATTACGGCATTGTCCTCAACCGGCGCCAGCTGCGCGAAAACGACCGCATCGTGACGGTTTTCACCGCCGCGGGCGGAAAGCTGGAGGTCAATTTCAAGGGCGTGCGCCTGGCCCGCGGCAAGCTGCGGGCGCTCAGCGAGCCGCTGGCCTGGGGCGATTTCCGCTTCTACCTTAAGAAGGGTTCCAATTTCCCGGTCTGCACGGGCGGCAGCGCGCTGAGCGTTTTCGGCGGCATACGCGCGGACCTGCGGCGGCTCTGCCTGGGCCTGCATTTCTGCGAGATCGTCAACCGCCTGACGCCGGCGCAGCAGCCCGCTCCGGAAAAATACGAGCTGCTCCTGGGCGCGCTGCAGGACCTTGACGCCGGCGGCGCTGCGGCGTGGCTGCGGCAGGCCTTTACGCTGCGGGCCCTGAACCTGGCCGGCTTCGGCTTCCGGGAAACCGCGGCCGGTCCCGAGGCGGGATTCTGGGATGCGCTGCACGACGGGACCTGGGCCGAGGTGCGCGCGCTGCCGCCGGACCGGGAAGCCGGGGTCTTTATCGACGGGCTTTTGGGAAGGTTTTTCAGCGAACACCTGGGCGTAGAGCTGCGCACGCTCCCTTTTGTCCAGGTGGTGGGCGGGAAGGGATGAGCAGCGGCCGCGGCAGGAGAAAGGATCCGTGAAAGCTCTCGCAAAACGGCTGGGCCCGGCGGTATTCTCGCTGGCGCTTTTTTCCGGCGCGGCGCTGGTCTTCACCCTGCAGCCCCTGTTCACGCGCATGATAACGCCGCTGCTGGGCGGCTCGCCCGCGGTCTGGAACGCTTCGATGGCTTTCTACCAGGCCGCCCTGCTCGCCGGCTACCTGTACGCGCACCTGCTCGCGCGGCTCAGGGATCTGCGGCTGCAGGCCGGGATCCACGCCGGCGTCCTGCTGCTGGCGGCGCTGGCGCTGCCGCTGCAGGTCAGCGGCGCGCTGGGCCCGCCCGACTGCGCGCACCCCGCGCGCTGGCTGCTGGGCGTGCTCGCCATTTCCGTCGGCGCGCCTTTCGCCGCCGTCGCGGCGACGGCCCCCCTCCTCCAGGCCTGGTACGCGCGCTCGGGCCGCGCCGACGCCCATGATCCCTATTATCTCTACGCCGCGAGCAATCTCGGCAGTTTCACCGGCCTCCTGGCTTATCCTGCGCTGATAGAACCGCTGCTCGCTGTCCGGGCGCAGGGCGCGGCCTGGCAGTCGGGTTATGCTTTCGTCGCCCTCCTTATCCTGGCCGCGGCCGCCGCCATGCTTCTGGCCGGCGGCCCGCTGCCGGACCCTGCCGCGCCCCGCGCCGCTTCGCCGTCCCCGGGCGGGACCAGGCGCCTTTTCTGGCTGGCGGCGGCAGCGGTCCCGGCGGCGCTGCTCCCCGGCGTGACGCTGCATATCTCCACCGATATCGCCTCCGCGCCGCTCTTCTGGGTGCTGCCGCTGGCCCTTTACTTAGCGACTTACGTGATCGCTTTCTCGCGCGGGGCCGAAAGACTGCTGCCGGCCGCCCGTTCGCTCTATCCTTTCGCCCTGTGCCTGCTGATCGGTTCATATCTGCTGACGGGAGCCTGGGCCCTTATACTTTTGGGCAACTTTTCCGGTTTCTTCATTAGCGCGCTGTTATGCCACCTGGCGCTGGCCGGGGACCGCCCTCCGGCGGACAGGCTTACCGAATTTTATTTTTTTGTCGCGCTCGGCGGCGTGATCGGCGGCGCCGCCGCCGCGCTGCTGGCGCCGCTTATCTTTAACAACGCCTATGAGTACCCCCTCGCGCTGGCTGCCGCGGCCCTCTTCCTGCCGCGCGGCGCGGAGGCGCCGTCCCGGCTGGCCGGCGCTGCGGCGGCTGCCGCGGCGGCTGCCGGGCTGGCGCTGCTCCTGCTGTTTTTCTTCCGGCCGGCTAACGCGGGTTTTATCCACCTGGTAATGGTGTTCTCGGGCCTCGGTTTCTGCGCGGCGGCTATCTTTCTCAATCGCGCCCGGCCCGGGCGGCTGGCGGCCCTGGTGCTGGCGGCGTTCCTGATCGTTTTCCTCAGAGAAGGCCGGGCGGCGCAGATACTTACGCAGCACCGAAGCTTTTTCGGCGTGCTGCGCACTTACGTGATCTATGACCCGGAACGCCCGGGTACGCCGCTGCTGCGCATCCTGAAGCACGGCAATATCATCCATGGCGCGCAGCTCGCGGCCCCCGGCCTCGCCAGGCAGCCGCTGACCTATTATAATCCGCGCACGGCGCTGGGCGAAGCCGTCCTGGTCGGGCTCAGCGGCGCGGACCCCGCCCGCGTGGCGCTGCTGGGGCTGGGCACGGGTTCTACCGCCTGCCTGCTGCGCCCCGCCGACAGGCTTTCCGTTTTCGAGATAGATCCGGCGGTGGTCCGGCTCTCTGCGCGGCCGGGCGGGGATTTTACCTATGTGCGGGACTGCCAGCCCGGCGCTCGCGTTATCGTCGGGGACGCCCGGCTTAAGCTCGCGGAAGAACCGGACGGGGCCTTCGACGTTATCGTGGCCGACGCGTTTTCGTCGGACGCGCTGCCGGCGCACCTGCTGACCCGGGAGGCCCTGCAGCTTTACCTGCGCAAGACCAGCGCCCGCGGGATAGTGGTCCTGCACCTTTCCAACAACAGCCTGGGGCTGGTTTCGGAGGCCGCCCGCGCGGCCCGCGATATCGGCGCCCCGGCGCTGCTGCGCGTCAGCAAGCCTTTCGACCACCCGCACGCGTCCTACCTGGGCGGGCTGGGCGCGGCGGCGATGATAGTAGTTAAGTCCACGCAGGCCCTGGCGCAATTGCCGCTGGCGGCCATGCCCGGCTGGAGCCTGGTAGAAGCGCCCGCCGGCCGCGCCTGGTCCGACGATTACATCAATATCGCGCGGGCCTTGTGGGAGGATTTCGACGGCGAGAAATACCGGCTGCGGAAACCGTAGCGGCGCGGCCCTTCGCCGGGCAGCAGGAAAAGGTATAATATTATAAATATAGGGCCGCCATAGCCGCTGCCTCCGGAGGTTAAAGCGAATTTTCAGGACATCATAATGAAACTCGGCCAGTACTGGGCGCGCCAGGGCTGCGCCATCATCCAGCCCTATGACCTGGAGAAAGGGGCGGGCACTTTCAACCCGGCCACTTTCTTCGGCTCCCTCACTTCCAAACCTGCCAGCGTAGCCTATGTCGAACCCTGCCGCCGGCCGGGCGACGGGCGCTTCGGAGAGAACCCCAACCGGCTGGGCAAGTATTACCAGTACCAGGTGGTGATCAAGCCGCCGCCCGGGAACATACAGCAGATCTACCTCGATTCCCTGAAAGCCGTGGGCATAGACCACGCCGAGCACGATATCCGCTGGATCGAGGACGACTGGGAATCCCCCACCTTGGGCGCCTCCGGCGTGGGTTGGGAAGTGTGGCTGGACGGCATGGAAGTCACGCAGTTCACCTATTTCCAGCAGATGGCTTCTTACGAGCTTAATCCCATCAGCGTGGAGATCACCTACGGCCTGGAGCGGCTGGCCATGTTCGTGCAGAAGAAAAAGGCCATCTTCGACCTGAAATGGAACGACCGCCTGACTTACGGGGCTGTGCACGCCGGGCAGGAGGAGCAGTTCTCCCATTATAATTTCGAGGAGGCGGACGTCGATAATCTCCGCTTCAACTTCGACCGCTGGGAAAAAGACGTATTCCGGGTGGCGGGCAAGGGCTATCACCTGCCGGCCTTCGACCTGGTGATGAAGTGCTCGCAGAATTTCAACCTGCTGGATGCCCGCGGCGCTATTTCGGTGTCCGAACGCGCCGTGCTGATAAAACGCATCCGCGACATGGCCAAGCGCTGCGCCTCCGGTTACGTCGAGGCCAACGAGCCTTCGGAGAAGAAGGAGCCCGCCAATGCTTAAGAGAGACGTCCTGCTCGAGGTCCGCATCGAGAACATCCCGGCCCGGTTCGTGATCTCGGCCGAAGAACAGCTTAAGAAGTACGCGGCGGAACTGCTGGCGGAAGCCAACCTGCCTTATGACTCGATGGAGTCCTGCGGCACCTACAAGCGCCTGGTGCTTTATATTTCCGGCGTGCCCGCCAAAACCGAAGAGCGGCTGCAGAAAGCTTACGGCCCGGCCGCCCGCCTGCTGAAGGACGCTAACGGCAACTTTACCCCCCAGGCCGCCGGCTTCGCCCGCGCGCGCGGCACCACCCCGGACAAGCTGGGCGTGGAAACGGTGCCCAACAAGGGCGAGGTGCTGGTGTTCGAGACAAAGATCCCCGGCCGGGCCAGCGTAAAAGCCCTGGCTGAAATATTCCCGAAAATTATCGGGCGGCTCCAGTTCCCCAAAAACATGGTGTGGGAAGCCACGCGGTTCCGCTTCGCCCGCCCCATCCGCAGCGTGCTCGCGCTGTACGGCGACAAGCCCGTAACTTTCGAGATCGCCGGCGTCAGGTCCGGCCTGGGCTGGCTGATCGTCGAGGCCCCGCTGGTCG
>DAOPZW010000041.1:0-20616 GCA_035353595.1 Elusimicrobiales bacterium
TCCTCCAGCGCGATCGCCGTCGAAGCGTCCGTTGCCGTGGCCAGCAGCCGCGCGTCCGCCGTGCAGACGGCACGGAGCGTGACCGTGGCCATGTAGGATTTCAGGTTGCTCCCGGCGAGTTGCGCCGCCAGCCGCTTGGTCTCGCGCAATTCTTCCAGCGACAGGTAGGTCAGGAAAATTATCAGCGGGATATGCAGGGTGCGCTCGAAGAAGAAACGCGGCAGGTGCTGCAGGCCGCCGCCCGGCTCGAAAATTACGGTGAGGCCGAGCAGAGCCAGCGCGGCGCTGTATGCCAGCAGCCTGCGCATGCGCGCGCGCGGGGAACCGGGCCGGCCCCGCAGGGCGTAAGCCTGCCCCAGGCAGGCCAGCGCCCCGGCCAATGCGGCCGTCCAGGTGCCCCAGAGCAGCACCGCGCCGGATGCGGCCGCCCTGGCCTGCGGCGTGCGGATGAGCAGGAAACCGCCTGCGCAGGCCAGCAGCAGCGCCGGCAGGCCGCGGCGGTAGGTCCAGGCGCCCATGCGGGCGAATGCGAAACCGGCGAAAGCGGGCAGGAAAGCCAGTATCATGGCGACCGCAAAACCCGCGGCCTGCAGAGTTGCGGCCGGGACATTGAGGTAGACCAGGTTCAGCTGCGTCAGCTGGTTCAGCGCGTGGAAGGCCGCCAACAGGGCCAGGAACAGGTATTCGCGCCGCTCCGGGGCGGGCAGCCAGATCAGGAACAGCATGGCCGCCAGCGCGAGGTTCATGCCGGCCAGTGCCAGCGGGCGGGCCAGCGTCCAGAGCTGGCTGAAGCGGCGCAGCCCGGCCGCCTGGTCCTGGGTGATCAGCCCGGCGGGCGCGCCGCGGAAAAGCCCGGCAGGCCCGCGCGGCGCTACGGGCAGCAGTTCCACGGCAACGGTCAGCGGCGCCGCCACAGACAGCCTGGCTAAAGGCAACTGCAGGGACGCTGTTTCTCCGGCCTCCGGGCAGCCGCCTTCGTAAGCAAAGTTCTTGTCCAGCCAGACCCTGCAATTTCCGCGCAGCGGGCCCAGGGCGACGATATTCGCACGGGCCTTTGCCGCGGCGGCAAAGGACCTGGCCTCCAGCCTGAAGCCCAGCCAGGCGGCCGCGTCATGCTCTGCCGGCGGGGCCCCGGCGGGGTGCGCTCCGGCCAGGGTTTGAGTGGAAGCCCAGAGCGCCGGCCGCGCCCCGGTCAAAGGGCAGGCAGGTCCGGCCGCGGCAGCGCCGGCGCCACAGGCGCCGGGGGGGAGGCCGTACAGCACTTTCCAATCGGACCCGTTTACCGCAGCCGCCGGCAGCAGCGCCGCCCTGTCGCGCAGGGCGGTGAAAAGGACGCAGGCCAGGACGCCTATGGCGAGCAGCGCGGCAAGAGCGAAACTGGCTCCCAGGAAAAACTTGTCGCCGCCGGACTGGCGCAGGTACTCCGATTGCGGCCGGTACATGCTGTCCAGGCGCGATCTTAATTTGACGGGCGCTTTCTTCATAAACAGGCTGCGGCTGTTCCGCTGACAGGGGGCAGGTTCACGGGCGGGCGGCCTGCGTTTTTGCTCAGCCCGCCTTTTCAATGAAACTCTTGACCAGCGGGATAACTTCTTGCTGCGCGTCTTCGAGGATATAATGGCCGCAGTCGGGGAAAGCGTGAACTTCGGCGGCGGGGAACCGGCGCCGCCATTCAGCCAGGAAGTGGCGGTCGAAAACGAAATCTTTCAGGCCCCAGCAGATCAGCATGGGCAGGCCGGCCAGCGCGGAAAGTTTATCCTGGGCAGCCTGAACCACGGGGTAAGCCTTGTCGCCGGGCGCCAGCGGAATGTCTTCAACGAAGCGCAGCGTGGCTATGCGGTCGGCCCAGCTGTTGTAGGGGGCCGCGTAGGCTCGGCGCAGCGCGGTGCTCATCCGCTCGCGCTTGCAGCCCACCCAGGCCGCGCCGCGCGCGAAAGCGTTGAAACCCCGTATCAGCAGCGCGCCCAGCGGCGTGCGGCAAAGGCGCAGCGGCGCGGGGAAAGATTTTCCGGCAGGCAGGAAAAAAGCGCCGGTGTTCAGGATCACAAGCTTCTCTATGCGCTCCGGGTGGCGCACAGCGCAGGTCAGGCCTATCATGCCGCCCCAGTCGTGCACCACCAGCGTGATCTTCTCTTTCACGCCCAGGCTGTCCAGCAGGAATTCCAGGTCGTCAACGCGGCTTTTAAGAGTGTAATCGTAAGCGTCGTCGCCGGGCTTGTCCGAAAGGCCGCAGCCTATATGGTCCGGCACAATAACCCGGCTGCCGCCGCGCAGGGCCAGCGCCAGGTTGCGGTAATAGAAAGACCAGGACGGGTTGCCGTGGACCATCACCACCGGCTTGCCGCTGCCCTCGTCGAGGTAATGCATTCTCGCGCCGCCGGGCAGCGCGAGGAATTTGCCGGTGAAAGGGTACAGCTCCGGCGTAACGCCGTCAGGCAGGTATGGTGTCATGGTTACCACTTCACTCCCATCATTATCGTGTTCAGCCCGCTGCCGATGCCTAAGAAGGCGACCTTGTCGCCGGCGGCCAGGAATTCCCGCTCGTCGGCAATGGCGGCGGCCGCGGGCAGGGCCACGGTGCCCATGTTGCCGAGGTATTCGTAAGTGGAAAAATCTTTATCTTCCGGTATGCCCAGCGCGGCCAGGACGCTTTTTTTATGGGCGCCGCCTACCTGGTGGCAGATAACCTTGCTGAACTCATCGGCCCGCATGCCCAATTCGGCCTGCAGGTCCGCCCAGGTCTCCCGCCCCAGGGCCACGCCGTATTTCAGCACCGCCGTGGCGTCTGTGGACATTTTGTCGCCGTGCCAGATGCAGAGTTTATTGTGCTCGCAGGCCGAACGGTACACGCCGCCCAGCAGCTGGTGTTTTTTATGGCCGCCGCCGAAGGAGCCGTCGGTAATGAGCACCGCCACCGCCCCGGAGCCGCCGGTAAGGGTGGCCAGGGACAGCCGGAAGCATTCGAAGCTCCTGTCGGCCAGCATCGCCGCTATCATGCTGTCGTTGATCTCGCGGGAAGATTCGCAGGAGACCACCAGGCCGGCTTTTATCTGGCCCAGCTCTATGCGGTTGGCGATGTCGAACATGCCGTTGAGCACGCCCAGGCAGGCGTTAGAAATGTCGAAAACGGCGGCGCCGGGCTTAACGCCCAGCAGGTCCGCTACGGCCGTGGCGGTGGCCGGTTCGCTGTGCTCGCGGCAGACGCCGGCGTAGATCAGCGCGCCCAGGTCGGACGCGGAGAGCCCGGTCTGCTCAAAGGCTTTGCGGGCCGCCCGAGCGGCGCCTTCAGGCAGCGCGAAGCCGGGATTCCACCAGCGGCGCTCACGTATGCCGGTGAGGGCTTCCAACTGGCCGGGGGGAATATGCAGGGCGTCCAGCGTCGGCAGTATACGCTTCTCCAGTTCGGAGGAAGTGACCACGTTGGGGCCGAGCTCGTAACCGATCGCGTCGATAAAAACTTTCGTGTATTTCATATAACTTTCGTAACAGTGCTCGTCATCCGTTGTTCGCGCTGTGTCGCGTGGGGCCGTGTGATCGTGGACCGGAACGCAAACACGGGGTCGGCCACACCGTGGCCGCCCCTCCCCACTCAGCCGCCGCGCTTACGCAAGCGGCGGCTTCCGTGAGGGTTTGCTTATCCGGTCCACGGTCCCCCGGCTTGATGCTTGAAAACTTTGTAACAAAGAACTCTGAACGCTTAAACTACCCGCACCGTGAAGTCCTTCATCTGGTAAATTACTATGCCGTCCACTATCAGGAAACCGTCAGCGCGCAGCAGGCGGCGCTCATCGTCCACGGCGGTGATGGAGGCTTCCACCGTTACCAGCTTGTTCTTCTGTACTATCTGGCCGCGGTAGATCCACTGGTGCCGCTCGTTCAAGGCCATGGCTATGCAGCGGGCGCCGGCGGGCAGGTCTTTCCACCTGCGCAGCGCTGCGGCTTTCATTAAATTTATAAAGGATTCCAGGCCCAGCGAACCGGGACAGACCGGGTCCTGGTAGAAGTGCGCCTTGAAGAACCATTCCTCGGGGTTGACCTTCTTCAGGCCGCGGATGAAGCCGAGCTTCTTGGGCCCGCCGTCGGGGATACAGGTTTCTACGGAGTCGAGCATTAAAAGTTTTTCGTCGGGCAGGCCGGGCGCTCCGGCAAATTCCAGGGCGACTGCGCGCGCGAGTTCTTCGGGCGCTCCGGCGTACCTGGCCGCGCCGCGCACGCCTACCTGTTCCGACAGGGATTTTTTCGAGAAGAAGCCGAACTGGGTAGTGCCTTTATAGACCGTGCGGCCTTTGCACAGCACTTCCAGGTCGTAATCCTGGATTATCATGCCGCCGGATTGGGAGACCTTGGTTATTTTTACCCTGGTCGTAAGGATACCGGCGTCCGGGAAAACTTCGGCGTACTGGACGGCCGTGCCGCCCAGGTTCCTGAAAGACAGGTCGGTAGTGCTGGTCAGCGCGCTGCCCAGGTAGGCCGCCAGCCAGCCGCAGGGCTGCAGCGCCACTTCCAGCAGCACCGCGAAAGGCATGGACTTCTGATTGCCGGACTTGAAATACCATTCACCCGGAGGCACGTCGTATTCCGCCTCGATATTGCCGCCGGCGGCCAGTTCCCACTGGCGGCAGTTCTCTATCTTAACTATGCGGTCCAGGAATTTGTACGGGTCCCCGGGCAGCCTGGCTATAATGCGCCCGGAGTCGAAGACCTTGTATTTATCGCCGAAGGCTTCGGACGGTTTGCCTACCGCGAAAGCGGTGATGCTGGCATTGTCGAAGATGGCTGGTTTAGGCGCGGCGGTTGCGGGGGCGGCTCCGCCGGCGGCCCACAGGCGCTCGATATCCTGCCGGGTGGTGCCTCCCATGCGGATGGACATGTCGTGGATGTGGATGATGCGCTTGCCGTCGGCGTACATGAAAGCTTCCGCTACGGCGTAAGGCGTGCCGTCGGGCTGGTAGCCTATCTCTTTTACGATGATCTCGTACATCGCTTTCTTCGTGGAAGGCAACACCTGGCCGCGGCATTCCAGCCGGCTGGTCACGCCCGGCACGGGCTCATACCAGCATTTGTCTGCTTCGCCCACCCAGCCCAGGCGCAGCAGGAAAATGCGGAAGGTGTGCAGGCAGCATTCGTACATCAGCGTGCCCGGCATCACGTGGTCGTCGATAAAGTGACAGGACAAGTGCCAGTCGTCGGGGTGGATGTCCATCTCGCCCTGGATGCTGCCCAGCCCGTAGCGCCCGCCGCGCGGGGAAAGTTCCAGCACGCGGTCCACCAGTTTCATGCGGCCGCCGGGCAGGCCCAGCGGCGCGCTTAAAGGCAGGTTCCTGAAAGCGGGGCCGAAACAGCGTTCGTAATCGCCCCCGCGCAGCGCGGCCAGGGCGCTGTCGTCGTAGGCTTCCGGTTCTCCCGCGGGCGCGGGGCTCTTCCAGTCGGCGGGGCATACGCCAGCCGCCGGGGCGGTTTCTTCCGCCGTCAGCACCACGCCTTTGCCTTTGGCCAGCTCTTCCTGGGTGAAGAAACCGGCGCAGCCTTTTTTCATGCTCAGCAGCGGCCGGCCGTCTACCGTGCTTTCAAAATTGAAGAAGAACAGCCAGATGTCTCCGTGCCGCGCGAAGCGCTCGATGTTGATGTCATAATGAATGACCGCGCCGGGGCGCGGCAGGCCCTGGTGGAAAGTGACTTCGGCGTCCAGCAGGCGGTACACCGCTTTGCCGAGCGTGCGATCGTCTATGCCCAGGTAGCCGCATAGGAACAGGTCTGCCTGTCCGGCCTCTACGGCGATGCAGGTGGGGATGCGGCCGCAGTCCAGGTACCAGGAGCCCGGGTGGATGTCGTGTTCGGTCACCACATTGCCCGAGGTCAGGGACAGGGCTTTGCCGCGCACGCTCATGATCCTGTCCACCAGCATCAGCGGCTCGTCGGGCAGGCGCACGCGGGTGGGATAGGTGTCGGCGGAGGCGAACTGTTCGCCCAGCACTTTGGCGATGGAGCCTACCGCGAATTCGAGGCACTGCTCCCGGGTCATAAAAACATCGCGGCGCGGGGCGGCGGCCTGCGCGGGCGCAGGGGCCGGTCGTGCAGCCGCTGGCAGCGGCGAGGGCTGCGCCAGGGGCGCGGGTGCTGCGGCCGGGGCCGGGAGGGGCGCGGGCAAGGCGGCAGTTGGCAGTCGCCCGCCCTGGCTTTTCAGCAGCGCGTTCTGGAAAGCGATGTTCCTGGACTGCATCTCGGTGAAATTATTGGACAGCCGCAGGAAAACCTCGTGCGCCTTAGCTTTAGCGGAGGAGGCGGCCGAAAAATTATTCAGGTAAGCCGGGCTGGCCGTGTTTGCGGCCGGCGGCTGCGGGGCCGCCGGAATGGCCGCGCTGACTGCGGCGTTAAAGGGGGTAAAGGCCGCGGGGGCTGCTGCGGCAGCCTGGGCGGGCATAAGCGCCGGCTTTGCAGCGGGGCGGATCGCGGGAGGCGGCACGGAGGGCGCGCCCTGCTGCGGCGCCGCCGGGGAAACTGCGGGCTGGCCGGGTTTCCAGGCAATCTTTACCGGGGGCTGCACGGCAAGGGCTGCGCGTATCATGGGCTTCACCGGCGGCGGCGCCCGGTGGCCCGCCGCCAGCGTTTCGCGCCCGTAAAGAGCGCCCAGGTCCACGGGGGCCCTTTCGGCTATGAGCCTGGCCAGCAGGCGCAGTACCGTGCCGGTCTCGTCCTGGTTCCTGGCGCAGGCCGACCGCGCTACATGCGGCTGGGCGCCCAGGATCTTGTCTATCATCCTGGTGCAGGAAGCCTGCGGGCCCAGTTCCACGAAAATCCTGGCTCCGTCTTCGTAGGCGCGGCGCACCAGCGCCGGAAAATCAAGGCTGTGTATGGCTTGCGCCACAATGGAGTCCGCCGCGCTCTCGCGCGTAACATCGTAAGCCTTTTTCCAGGCGCCGCTGTAAAAGCGCACGCCGGGGGGCGGGGTGGTGGGGAACAGGTGCAGGTCGCGGTACTGCTTCTCCACCAGTTTGGCCGCCGGGAAATGCACCGTGGAAACTCCCTGCAGCGGCAGGAACACGCAGCCCAGCCCTTCCACCAGCGAGTTGACCGCCTTGCGGTAGCCGCCCACCACGCATTCGAGCGGCGCGTTCACTATCAGCAGCGCGGCGCGCTCGGCGCCTTTCAAAGCCATCCGCACATTGTCGGCGGGTCGGTCTATGACGCCCAGCACCCAGTCCACTTTCTCGTCCTTGGGTAAATTCCAGAAGCGCCGGGCCGCGTCGCAGGGGCCGGCCAGGTCGCTGACGAAAAGGCTGGATTCGTTGATCCGGCGCAGCATCTCGTCGCGGGCGGTCCAGGTGCGCGTGGCGAAAAGCCCGGCCGTCTCGCCCAGGCTGTAGCCCAGCACGAAGGCGGGCTCCACGCCCAGCGAGCGCACCAGGTCGCTGACCGCCGCGCCGTGGGCCACCGAGCCGAAGATCATGGATTTATAATCTTCGATGATCTCCCGCTCCGTCTCTTCCTGCCAGCCGGCGTTCCACAGCAGCCGCCACGGCACGAAATAGTTGGGCACCAGCTGGCTGCGCAGGTAGCCGTTCTCGGCGTCCTGGCGGCGGGGGATCTCGGGCCACTGCGTCCACAGCTGCCGGCCCATGCCGATATACTGGTTGCCCGAGCCGGGGAAAACAAAAGCGATATTGTCCCGCTTGGCCTGCCCGGCGGGAGAGTAGAAGACCCTGTCGCGCAAAAAAGGTTTATCGGGGTTGGCGCGCAGGCCGGCTTCGGCGGCGTCCAGCAGCGCCAGCAGCTCGCGCAGATCCCGCGCCAGCAGTACGCAGGCGCATTTCTTGCCGGGCCGGGCGCCGGTCTTGGCGAACCAGCCGCGCGCAAGTTTTTCTATGTTGGCCGCCGGCTCCTGCCTGTCCAGCCAGGCGCGCAGGTCGGCCAGACCGGACAGTATCCCCGCGCAATCGTCGTCCTCTACGGCGAACAGCGCCGAATTGCGGGCGCCCAGCGGCTGCCGGCGTTCCAGGAGAACCTGTTCATCTTCGGCGGACTGCTCTACGCCTTCCAGCACTACATGGCCGCAGTTGCCGTCTATGCCCATGGCGCTGACGCCGGCCCGGCGCGGGCCTTCGGCCCGGTTGCGCAGCCAGTATTGCGGTTCAAGGGGGATGTGAAATCTTTTTTTCGCCCGGGCCAGCTCCGCCAGCGGCGAAACTTTTATTAAAGGGGGCAGTATCTCCTGGTACAGCGCGAGGGCGGTCTTTACCACGCCGGCCAGGCCGGCCGCGGCGCCGGCGTGGCCGGTAACCGGCTTCGCCGTGCCCAGGGCGCACTGTACCTGCGCCGAGGAGACGCCGTAAAAATCGGTCAGCGCCTCGGCTTCTACGGCGTCTTCCGCCGGAGCGCCGCTGCCGTGGGTCTCAAGGTAGCTTACCGTGGACGGATCTACCTGCGCTTCGCCGTAAGCTTCGCGCAGCGCGGCAGAGTAGGCCGCCGGAGAGGGAGCGGCTTTATCCACGCCGCCGCCCGTTGCAAAGCCCAGTCCTTTTATAACGGCGTAAACCCGGTTGCCGTCCCGGATGGCGTCGTCGAGGCGTTTTAAAATAAGCGCGGCCGCGCCTTCGCCGGGGACGGTGCCGGCGGCGGCGGTGTCGAAAGGCCGGGCCTGGGCGGAAAAAGGAGATACAGCGTCCGCGGCTGCGGCGGCGCGCGGGTCCCCGTCCATGGAAACCGCGCCTACTATGGCGGTATCCAGTTCGCCGGAGCGCAAGGCGCGGACGCCGGCTTCCAGGGCGCGCAGGCCG
This sequence comes from Elusimicrobiales bacterium, assembly GCA_035353595.1. GTDB lineage: Bacteria > Elusimicrobiota > Elusimicrobia > Elusimicrobiales > UBA9959 > UBA9959. The sequence continues at coordinate 8,775 of DAOPZW010000041.1, forward strand.
GAGGTTTCTTCGCTGGAAATAGTGAAGCTCGGTCCCCCGACGTGGAATTCCCGGGCTATGCGGCTGGCTACTATGCCGCCCAGGGCGCCCATGGTGCGGTTGGCGGACAGGGCGGGGCCGGCGGAGTCGCGCAGCCCGGCCAGGAATTCTTTTTCCTCCGTTTCGCCGAGGCGCCAGCCCTCTTCGGCGGCGCGGCGGCGCGCGGTTTTAAGCAGGGACCAGCGGAAATGAAAATTGGTGGTATTGAGGTCCAGCCCCAGGCCTATAAAGACGCCGGCGTTCTGCAGCCCCTGCTCGCCGGGCGCGGAATCCGCCACGGCCCTGGCCGCCACGTCCAGCATCAGCAGCTGCTGCGGCAGCATCTCTTCCAGTTCCCGGGGCGGGATGCGGTAGGCGTCGGCGGCCACGCCGACTTCGCGCAGATAAAATCCTTTGTGGTTCTTGCCGGCCAGGCCGCGGCGGCGGCTTTCGGGCAGCTCGGCAGGAACCGCGCCGGCAGTGCCCAGGACTGCTTCCTGGAATTCCCTGAGGCCGCCCAGAGCGCCGAAGCGGGCTTCCATGCCCACTATAGCCACCGGCGCCGGGGCCGCCGGGGCCGCTTTTGCGGGGGCCGGGCGCACCGCGGGGGAGAAGCTGCCTGTATATTCCTCTACAAGGACATGCGCGTTGATGCCGCCGAAGCCGAAGGCGCTGATGGCGGCCCGCCTGGGGGTTTTGCTGTCCCGCGTTGCCCAATCTTCGCAGCGCTGCTGCACGCGGAAGGGGCTGTCGGCGAGCTTTATCTTCGGGCCCGGTTTTGAGAAATTGGCGGTGGGGGCCAGGCTCTTGTTCTGGAAAGAGAGCAGGATCTTCATCAACCCGGCGGAGCCGGCGGCGGTGAGCAGGTGGCCGACATTGGATTTTACCGAGCCCAGCGCGCATTGGCCGGCGCTCCAGCCGCGCTCGCCCCACAGGGTTTTCAGGCTTTCAACTTCCACCGGGTCGCCGGTGGGGGTGCCGGTGGCGTGGCACTCGATGAAGTCTACCTGCGACGGGGACAGGCGCGCCTGGCGGTAGGCCGCGCGCATGGCGTACAGCTGGCCCGCGGTGTTGGGGGCCAGCAGGCTGCCGCCGATATCGTTGGAAAGGCCGATGCCGGTCAGGACGCCGTAGATCTTGTCGCCGTCCCTGACCGCGTCGGAGAGGCGCTTGAGGATGAACATGCCGGCGCCTTCGCCCACTACCAGCCCGTCGGCGGCGGCGTCGAAAGGGGACGGCAGTCCCGAGGGGGAGAGGGCGCGCAGCTGCGAAAAGCCCATCTGCGTATAGAGGCTGGCCGGGCGGGCTACGCCGCCGGTGAGCATGGCGTCGGCGCGGCCGCTGCGCAGCGCGTCCACCGCCAGCTTTATGGCGTAAAGGGAAGAGGCGCAGGCGGCGTCCAGCGTGAAGCTGCCGCCCGCCAGGCCCAGCGCGCGGGCGATGACGCCCCCAGGCAGGCCGGCTACGCAGCGGTTGAGCGGGTCGGTCCTGGTCTTAAATTCCGTGAGCTGGCGTCCGAAAGCCGCGGTTTCGAAGGCCGGCAGCAGCGTTTCCCTGGCCAGCGCGGAAACCGAGTCGGTGGGCAGGACGATATTGCCGATGATGACGCCGGTGCGGGCGCGGTTTATCTTCGCAGGCTGTGCGTCGAGGAAAGCCTGCCTGGCGGCGTGCAGGGCCAGGTGAAAGACCGGGTCGAGCTTCGCGATAAAAGTTTCCCGCAGGTCCAGCCCGGCGGGGTCCAGCTTGAAATCTTCAATGAAACACGCTTTGAGCGAATAGACTTTGTCGGGAGCGCCTTTCTGCGGGTCGAAGACATCCCGGCCGGCCAGGCTCCAGCGGCCCGGGGGGGCTTCCTTTGATGAACAGACGCCTTCTGAAATATTTTTCCAGAAGCGCGGCAGGTCAGGCGCCCCGGGGAAGATCCCCCCGGCGCCGACTATGGCTATGGGCTGCGGTTCGTTCATCTCAGGCTAAAGCTCCGGCCAGCGTCCTTTTTTTGAAAGCGGCGTTAAGGGCCTTGTCCACGGTGCTGTCATAGCCTTCCAGGCGGGCCACGAGTACGCCTTTGGCGTCGAGGAAATCTATATCGGCGGTGCAGCCGTGTTCCGCGCACCGGGTCACGCGGGCTACGGCCCTGACCCCGCCGGCGGGGAACTTCGCGCTGAACTGCCGGTAGGCCGCGGCTGAATTGGGCAGCGAACAGGCGCCGGAATTCTCGAAGGTCCAGAGTATCATGGCCTGGAAAACGGCGTCCAGCGCGGCGGGGTCCGCCAGCCAGCGGTCGCGCAGCGGGTGTCGCAGCCACGAAGAGGGGGGCAGGGAGGCGGCTGCCTCCAGCACTATCCCTTTTTCGGAAACTCCGGCCACGCTGCGGATGAAGCGCATGTCTTCGCCGTGGAACAGGATCTCGCCGTAAGCCTGCTCTATGGAGCGCGGGTAAGGCTTGAGCGCGAACTCCGGGCCGGCGGCCGCGGGCTGCGGCAGTTTTGCGGCTAAAATTATCTCGGCCCCGGCGTGCAGTTCGCCGTTGCCGCCCCTGAGCTCCGCGGGCACCGCGAAGAAACCGTCTTTCTTCGAGGCTTTGCCGGCGAGGGCGGACACTTTAGCGGCTTCGCCGTTGAGGACTATGCCTTTGTAGATCTTCAGGTTATTGAACCCGTGGAAGAGCAGCCCGGGATTGCCGTGCAGCGCCGCGTGGGCCAGCCACTCGGTAATTATCGCCGTCGGTACCACCGCTTTGCCGTTGATGACGTGGGAGCGTAAAAAAGGATAGTCTTCCACGGAAACAGAGAGCTCGAAGGCCGGGGCGGCGCCTGTCGCCGCCGGGGTTTCTTTCGCGGCGGCCTGTCCGGGTTGGCCGGGCAGCGCCTTGGGCCGCGCCACCACCACCACTTCCACCGCGCCGCTGTTGGCGGCCAGTTCGTTGACCAGGAATTTGCCGCCGGCCTCCAGGCCGATCACGCCCACGCCTTCTTTGGCGAACAGGGCCTTGAGCCCGTCATTGACCATGCCGCCGTCCCAGGGGCCCCAGTTGAACGCGGCCACCCGGCAGTCGGGCAGGCGGCGCGCGACCAGGCGGGCCGTTTTGTTGAGCACTTCATTGGCCATGGCGTAGTCGCACTGGCCGGTGCGGCCGAAGCGCGCCGTGGACGAGGAATAGAGGGCCAGCACTTTAAGTTTCGGCAGGTCCAGTGCGGCCAGGATATTGCGCAGTCCGGTGACCTTGGTGTCGAACACCGAGGCGAACTGCTCCGCCGTCTTGTCCAGGATGAGTTTGTCGGCCAGCACGCCGGCGCCGTGCACCAAACCGCGCACGGGCCCCAGTTCTTTCTCGATCTTCTGCAGGACGGTCTTTACCGCCTGTTGGTCTCGTATGTCCGCGGAGAAATAAACGGCGCGCGAGCCTGCCGTCTCGAAACGGTTGAGCTGCGCTCTTATTTCGCGGGCGGCCAGGAGCCTGCGGCACTCTTCACCGGCGAGTTTCGGCGTCATGCCTTTGTTGCGGGCGAGCAGGGCTTTCTTAATGTCGGCTTCGGCGGCACAGCCGGCCAGCCAGGCTTCCTCGGCGGCGGGCAGGGGGCTGCGGCCCAGTATGGCCAGCGTGGGCCCGCAGGCGGCCGCCAGCGCGGCCCCGGCTTCGGCGGTTACGCCGCGCGCGCCGCCGGTGATAAGGACCACGTCGCTTTTACCGAGCGGCAGTTTGGTGCCTTTAACCTGTTCGGAACGGCTCAGCAATACTACCTTGCTGCCGGTTTCGGAAATGCCCATCTCTACCGGGCCTTTGAAGAAAAGTTCGTCGGCCAGCGTCTGCGCCACCGACACGGTGTGCTGCCATTCGGCGGCGGCGTCCAGCGCGCGGCAGGAAACTTCCGGCCATTCGCGCGCCGCCGTTTTGGCCAGCCCGGCGAGTCCGCCGAAAACAGGGTCCTGTTCCGATTTCAGGCCCGAAATGCCGAAAGCGCCGTCCAGGCGGGAGACCGTCATCAGGCAGGCGCCGGAGTTTTTGCCGGCGGCGCGCAGCGCGGGACCGGCCAACTGAGCCAGGCGGAAAGCTTTCTTCAGGAAGGCCTCGGAGGAGTCGCCCCAGAAAGCTTTCTGGGCGAGCCGGGCGGCGGGGGCCAGGATGATCAGGCCGGCCAGGCCTTTGCCCGGGTTAAGGGCGGCGTTGTCCAGCGATACTTTTTCAGCCAGGCAGCCGCGCCCGGCCAGGTCCTTGATAACCGCGGCGCACAGCGCTGAGCCGTCGTCCGTCACCCAGACCGGCAGCTTCTTATCCAGCGCCACCTTTTCCCTGGCCGCGGCGGTATTGAAATCCGCGGTCTTTAAAATTTCCCGGGTTATCTCGCTCTCTTCCGTAACGGGCGCCTTGCTCTGTGCAGCGGGCTGGGCGGCAGCCTGGGGGGTGCCCGCCGACAGGAAAGCCGTTACCTGGCGCAGCGTGCGTATGGAACCCAGCTGCTCTGGGGTGATGCGGGGGGCCGAGGGCAGCCGCTCCTGCAATTCCGAAAGAATGGCCACGCGCTTGATGGAATCGATGCCCAGGTCGGATTCCATATCCATGTCGGGGTTCAGCGATTCCACCGGGTAGCCGGTCTGGGCTGAAACTATTTCCAGCAGCACCTGGCCGACGTTATTGCCGGCATTGCCGACGGGTTCGGCGGCGGGCTGCGCGGCGGCGGGCATACCCGCCGAGAGATAAGAGGTTACCTGGCGCAGCGTGCGTATGGAGCCCAGCTGCTCGGGGGTGATGCGCGGCGCGGCGGGCAGCTTTTCCTGCAGTTCCGAAAGAATAGCCACGCGCTTGATGGAATCTATGCCCAGGTCGGATTCCATGTCCATGTCCTGGTTGAGGGATTCGGCCGGGTAGCCGGTCTGGGCGGAAACAATTCCCAGCAGTACCTGCCCGACATTATTATCGGCATTGGCCGCGGGTACGGCGGCGGGCTGAGCGGCGGACGCCGGCATGCCCGCCGAGAGGTAGGAGGTTACCTGGCGCAGCGTGCGTATGGAGCCCAGCTGCTCCGGGGTGATGCGCGGTGCCGAGGGCAGTTTCTCTTGCAGTTCGGAAAGAATAGCTACGCGCTTGATGGAATCAATGCCCAGGTCGGATTCCATGTCCATGTCGGGGTTCAAAGATTCGGCCGGGTAGCCTGTCTGCGAGGAAACTATGCCGAGCAGGACTTGTTCGATATTGGCGTTTGCCGTTGAAGGCTGCAAAGCAGGCTGCGCCTGAACGGGAACCGCGGCAGGAACTGCGGCGGCCGGCATAAGGGGCTGTGCCGCAGGCGCGGGCTGAAAGACCGCCGGCCGAAACGGGGCCGGGGCGCCGCTGAAGAATTGCTGCTGCTGTTCTACCAGGGCCTGGAAAGAGCGCTGCGCGGCTTCCTGTCCCTCGAGGAACCGGGTATGCAGCAGGGCGGTCTGCTCCTGCATTTTCTGCAGGGCGGCCATGCTTTCCTGCGCTATGCGCAGGGCGTCGGAGGTGAAGGCCTGCGCCGGCGCGGCGGGCTGGCTGAACTGCGCGGGCTGGGACAAGGCTAGCTGCTGTACGGCTTTTTTAGGAGCCGCGGGGCGGGCGGTGCGGTAATTGGCGCCGGTAAGTTTTACGGCCAGTTTGGAAACTTTCTTTTCCGCGTCCCTGACGCCGGCTTCTCCGTTCTCCCAGGAGGTCAGGTCCAGGCTGCAGCCCAGCGCGGCCAGGCGGGCCAGCGCGCGGGCGGCGTCGGCTATGCCGGAGCGGTGGCCGGCGGAGGCGTCCAGGGCGAAGGCGGTATGCTCCCGCCCGGCCAGGATGGCGGACACCAGCCCGGTAAGCCGGAGCCTGGGCCCACTTCCAGGAATATTCTCAGGCCCGCGGCGTACATCTTCTCTATCATCGCCGTGAATTCCACGGGGGAAGCCAACTGCCAGGACAGGATCTCGCGCGCCCTGTCGGCGGAATCCGGGTAAGCTGCGGCGGTTTTGTTGGCGTAAACAGCATGCTGCGGCTTGTTGAATTTAACTTTATTCAGCGCGGCGGCGAATTCCTTCTGCGCGCCGGCCACCAGCGGGCTGTGGAAAGCCGCGGAAACCTGGAGCACGGTGCTCTTCAGGCCGCGCCGCGTATAAATGTCCGCGGCCCTCTTTATTTCTTCGGTGCGCCCGGACAGCACGAACTGCGCCGGGGCGTTCTTGTTGGCGATGAGGAGGTCCAGTTTCTCCTCTTTCAGGACTTTTTCAACGTCGGCAAGGGACGCCTGTACCGCCAGCATGCCGCCGCGGTCGCCCGCGCCCTGCGCCATCAGGCTGCCGCGCAGTTTGGACAGCGCGAACAGGGACTGGGCGTCGAAAACTCCGGCGGCGCACAGCGCCGTCAGTTCGCCGTAGCTGTGCCCGGCGAAAGCTTCCGGCTTCAGGCCGAAACCGGATAATACGCGGTAGGCGGCCAGCTCGGCCGCGCCCAGCGCGGGCTGCGCAATGCTGGTGTCGCGCAGCTCGTCGGCCTGCTTCTGCTTGCCGGCGGGCGTGAAAGCGGGCCGGGGGTAGATGAAATCGGACAGGGGTTTAAGGCCGGCGAAAGCTTTGTCGGCCTCTGAAACGGCGTTGAGCGCCGCGGGCCAGCGGCAGACCAGGTCGCGCTGCATGCCCGGGTACTGCGCTCCCTGGCCGGGGAACAGCACCGCCAGCTTTTCCGCCGCGCCGGAGGAGAAGCAAACTCCGTCCGGAGTGGTCCAGGTTTTGTCCGTCTTTTGCGAGTCCAGGTTGGACAGCGCGGAATTAACTATCTTTTCAGCATCCTGTTTGTCGCGTTCCAGCACGAAGGTGAGCCTGACAGCGTCGGAGGCCTTGAAAGCCGCGCGCGAGCGCATGGCTTTAACGCGGATCTCGTTCCAACTTAAATTTTTCCAGGAGGCCAGCTCCCTTTTCAGGGTTTCGGCGTCAGCGCCCGACAGGGCGGCCAACTGCACGTCGCCGTCCCAATCCGGCTGCTGCTTTTCGGAAGTGTATTCCTCCAGCACCGCGTGGAAATTGGCGCCGCCGAAGCCCAGCGCGCTGACCCCGGCCCGGCGGGGGTGGTCTTTCTTTATCCACGGGCGCAGTTCAGTGTTGAGGTAAAAAGGCGTAGCGCCGCCGGCCAGCTGCTTGAGGGGAGTGTTGACTTTAATAGTGGGAGGCAGGGTCTTGTTGTACAGCGACAGCGCGGCTTTGATGATGCCGGCCGAACCCGCCGAGGCTTTGGTGTGGCCTATCATGGACTTCACCGAGCCTAGGGCGCACCATTCGCCTTCTTTTTTTGCGTCCCTGTAAACTTCGGCCAGGGCGCCCAGTTCCACGCCGTCGCCTACGGTGGTGCCGGTGCCGTGCGCTTCCACCAGTTCAACCGTGGAGGGGGAGACGCCGGTCACTTCGTAAGCGTTCCGGAGCGCCCGCGCCTGGCCTTCGGAGCTGGGGGCGTAGATGGCCTTGCCTTTGCCGTCGGACGATGAGCCCACGCCCTTGAGCAGCGCGTAGATCCGGTCGCCGTCCTTGACCGCGTCTTCCAGGCGTTTTAAAACTACCATACCCAGGCCTTCGCCCAGCGCGGTGCCGTCGGCGGAAGCGTCGAACGGTTTGGCGTCGCCCGAAGCGGACAAGGCGGGCGTTTTGCTGAAGCACATGTACATGAAAATATCGTTGAAGCAGTCCACCCCGCCGGTGACCACCATGGAAGAGCGCCCGGCGGCCAGTTCCAGGGACGCCATGTGCACGGCGGACAGGGAGCTGCCGCAGGCGGCGTCCACCACGCTATTGGTGCCGCCCAGGTTGAAGCGGTTGGCTATGCGGCCCGCCACCACATTGCCCAGCAGGCCGGGGAAGGAACTTTCCTGCCAGGGGACATAGTCCTCCTGCATGCGGGAAATGATGGCCTCGGCGTCGGCGCCGGTGATGCCGAATTCGGCCAGGGCCTTGCGCCACTTGGGGTGGCCCAGGCGGGCGCCCAGCGGGATAACCAGTTCCAGCGCGCCGGTAACGCCCAGCACCACGCTGACGCGGCTGCGGTCGAACTCGCGGCCGGGGCCGTAGCCGGCGTCTTCCAGCGCCATCTTGGCGGTGAGCAGGCCCAGCAGCTGGGCGCTGTCGGTGGCTTCCAGCGCATTGGGCGCCAGGCCGAATTCAGACGGGTCGAAATCCACGGGCAGGATAAAGCCGCCGCGGCGGGCATAGGTCATGTCGGGGCGCTTGGGGTTCTTGTCGTAATGTTCCTCGGGCAGCCAGTGGGAGGCGGGGATATCGGTGATGGCGTCTACCCCGTTCTTGATGTTGGCCCAGAACCGGCGTGCATTGTCGGCTTTGGGGAAAAGGCAGCCGATGCCGACGATGGCGATGGGGGATTGGACGGAGTTGTCTTTAGTGCTCATAGTTTCCTTTTTACGGCGACCGCTGAAGGCATTGCCCTTGCGGCACAGCTATAGGTCAGAAAAAACGGGAGAGCTGCTCCCTTGTCTGCGGCTGCTGCCGGGCCAGCCGGTAGTCCGCGTTTATGCCCTGGCAGCGCAGCGCGTGCAGGCGGGTCAGCGCCGCCGCGCCGGCTAGTAAATTGTGGGCCACGGTAACGGCGTCGCGCGCGCCGGGCTGCTCAAGGAAAGAGCCTTTGGCCCATTCGTTGAAAGCGCCCATCGAGGGGCCGCACCAGACCTGGTAATCCAGTTTGCGGCTCTCGTCGCCGGCCAGCGGCCAGCGGGAAGACTGGCTGAGATACCAGCGGAACACCAGGGCCATTTTATGTTTCGGGTCCCGGTCGGCGCGCTCGGCCTGGGCGGGGTCCCGGCGCAGGAAAAATTCGCGCGTACCGTTCCAGATCTCGGCGAAAGTGGCGCGGAAATAATCCCGCTCCAACACGGCGCGGGTTTCGGAAGGAATCTCGTCGAAACAGTTATAGGCCCGGTAATAATCGTAAAGCTTGTTGGCGCGCATGGCGAACATGGTGCCGCGCTTGAGGATCTGCACTTTCACGCCCATCTCGAACATGTCGGCGGCCGCGGCCATGGCCACGTCGGCCTGTTCGGCGGCGGCCAGCAGTTTCTTTACCGCGTCGGAAGTGCCGGCTTCTATACAGGCCTGGTTGACGGAGCCGGTAACTATATAGGCCGCGCCCATCATGAAAGCCGCCGCGGCGGCCTCGGGGGTGGCTATGCCGCCGCCGGCGCCTACCCGCGGGACGCAGGCGTAAGCGTAGCGTTCCTGCAGCCTGTCGCGCAGCGCTATAATGGTGGGCAGCAGGTTAACCAGGGGCCGGTTATCAGTGTGGCCGCCGGAATCCGCCTCGGCGGTGACATCCTCGGCCACCGGGATGCGGGCGGCCAGTTCAGCCTGTTCGGCGGTGAGTTCTCCGCGCGCCACCAGTTCTTTCAGGAATTTCTCCTCCGGGGGGGAGAAAAAACGGGCGGCCACTTCGGTGCGCGAGACTTTGCCTATCACGCGGTTGGGCGTTTCTATTTCCCCGGCGGCGTTGAGGCGGATGCCTGCGGTGCGGAAACGGATGAGCGGCAGCGTGAGGTTGATGAAAGCGGAGGCTTCCAGCAGTTTTACTCCCCGCCGCATATATAAATTCACCAGCGCGGCTTCCAGCGCCGGGTCGGACGGGCTGTGGATGAGGTTGAAACCGTAGGTGTATTCAGCTGTCTGCAGGCGGTCGAGGGCTTTTTCTATCTCTTCGATGGGCTGGCCCGCGGCGCCGTAGAAGCCCAGCATGCCGGCCCGGCCCAAAGCTTCAGCCAGCTGCGTGGAGCTGATGCCATTGGCCATGGAGCCGCCCACATAGGCGTATTTAACATTGTGCGCACGGCAAAAAGCGGTATCGCCGAGGTTTTCCGGGCGGCAGGCCGGGATCACCGCGGCCGAGGCTGAGATGCCGGGGATCAAGGACAGGCTGCCATTGGTGTTGAGCACCGAGAAAGGGGCTGTGATCTCGCGCAGGGAGGCCAGCGTTTCGGCCGAATAGGGCAGGAAATGCTGAGTTTCAGTTCTTGTCGCTGAGGCGGTCAAACGGTTCTCCGTACCCGGCTTAGTTTTGGAAAGGAAACAACGATATCATCAATTATATATGTTTCCCTAATAGGCAGTCCACAAGAAAAACTGAGAAAATTGTGAGCGCTGTGTTAAGAGGGCGGACCTCTGCGCGCTCCCTTTAGGGTTTTAAGGCCGGGGTCTGGAGCGCATTCCTCCGGAACGGCGAGGAATGTTTGAGCGCAAAAGCTTTGTCTTTTGCGCGAGTTCCGCAGCCGGCGGAAGACCCCGGCCTTCTTCCCCAAAAACCCGTTCTTGGAGCGCGCAGAGGTCCGCCCTCTTAACACGGGGGTAAAGTTGGAAATTCAAGGGTGAATTAATTCACTAATTCGTGGATCTCGGCGGGTTCGCTGTAGCCTTTGAAGTCCATTTTGCCCAGGCTGCGGTAGGTGAAGTCCGCCTGGGTCTTGGCTTGAACGGCCGAAGAAACATAGACCGCGCCGGCGGGGGCTTTGCCCTGCAGGCGGGAGGTGAAATTCACCGTGTCGCCCATCACGGTATAATCCATGCGGGATTCGGAGCCTACATTGCCGGCTATCACGGTGCCGCAGTGCACGCCTATGCCCACGCCCAGGGTCCTTTGCCCGGCGGCGGCCTGCTCCGCGTTGAAGCGCGCTATCTCTTTCTGCATCTCGGCCGCGCAGATCACCGCGCGCTTTTCCGCGTCGGGCTGGTCGAACGGGTCGTTGAACACCACGATCAGCGCGTCGCCCACGAATTTATCCAGCGTGCCGTTGTGTTTGAATACGATGTCCACCATGCGGCGGAAATAAGCGTTGAGCAGCTTGAGCAGGGCTTCTGGTTCCATCGCCTCCGACATCGGGGTGAAGCCGCGGATATCCGAGAAAAGAATGGCCACGTGCGTGCGACGGCCGGCTTTCATTATCGCGCCGCCGTCGGGCGAGTCCAGGATCTGCCGCGCCACCTGGTGCGAAACATAGCGCGACAGGGCGTTCTCGGCCAGCTCTTTGCGCAGCAGGTTGTCGGCGAATTTGTTGACCAGCCCGCGCATCTTCTTTACCACGTAGCCAACGATCACGCCCATCACCAGCATGGCCAGGATATGTATGCCCGCCACATAAGTGGAAACAGAAGGGATGCCGGAATTGCCGAAAGAGGACCACCAAACCGCCGCGTAACCGGCGGCGGACAGGCCGGTAACCGTATAGATAGCCGGCTTGCTGTAGCGCAGCGCCGACTGCGCGATCAGCAGGTAAAAGAGGGAGATCAGCGGGCCGCTGTTAGCTTCCAGCGCGATGATGATGAAGGTCAGGAAAATGGCATCCACGCCGGTGAAGGCGTACTTCATCCACCGGCCGTAATGTCCACGCAGGTTGACATGGCTCCAGGCAAAGAGCGCAAGCGCTTCCCAGGCTGCCAGCGTCCACACGGTGCGGATATGTATCCTCGCTTCTACCGCCCCGAGCCAGTAATAATTGACCAGTTCGTCGATAAAAAAAACCGCGATAGCGACGACCCGGATAATATTTATTTTCTGTTCCCCGGCTTTTTCCTCCACGGCGAACAGGGTCTCAATTTTTTTATTTGCCATAGGTTCCAGGAACGAGGGGGCATTTATCCGGGTGGCGCCGAGCAACAAATATCATTATAGCCTTAGGAAAGCCGGCTGTGCAATCGCCGTCCGAACGGCAGCGCAAAGTATTTTCAGAATATTTGCGCCTGGGTCTTGACAAGTCAAATATCCTCTGTTATACTCGGTTTGTAGTCCTGATTTCTTCAGTGTGCGCCGGTCGGTGTAGTGTGCGGTCGAGCTGGTCTCGGTGCGGTGTGGTTGGGC
>DAOPZW010000042.1:0-20586 GCA_035353595.1 Elusimicrobiales bacterium
TGCGACGCGGTGATGGACACCGTCTTCTCGCTGCCGATGTTCCCGGAGCTTTCCGACGCGCAGATCAAGGCCGTGACCGACGCCGTTAAAGCCTCCCTTACCGTAAGCGTCGGCAAGTAAAGGATGACGGGACTGACGGAGAAAAGGATCACCGTCACGGGGGGCGCGGGCTTCCTGGGACAGCGCGTGGTCGAGAAGCTGCGGGCCGCGGGGGCCAAAGAAATTTTTGTCCCCCGCAGCCGCGACTACGACCTTACGGACATGGCGGCGGTGAAGCGCCTTTACGCGGACGCCAGGCCCCAGGTGGTCATCCACCTGGCCGCCGTGGTGGGCGGCATAGGCGCCAACCGCGCCAACCCCGGAAAATTCTTTTACGAGAACCTTATGATGGGCGCCCAGATGATGGAAGAGGGGCGCCGGGCCGGCATAGAAAAATTCACCGCCCTGGGCACCATCTGCGCCTATCCCAAGTTCACCCCGGTGCCTTTCAAAGAGGAAGCCCTCTGGAACGGCTACCCGGAGGAGACCAACGCGCCGTACGGCCTGGCAAAAAAAATGCTGCTGGTGCAGGCGCAGGCCTACCGGACGCAGTACGGCATGAACGCCATCTTCCTGCTGCCGGTCAACCTCTACGGGCCCGGCGATAATTTCAAGCCCGAATCCTCACACGTGATCCCGGCGCTGATAAAGCGGTTCCTCGCCGCCGCGGCCGCGGGCGAACCGGCGGTTACCGTCTGGGGCACGGGCATGGCCACGCGGGAATTCCTGTACGTGGACGACTGCGCGCAGGGCGTCTGCCTGGCCACCGCCCGCTACGACAAGCCCGAACCCGTGAACCTGGGCGCCGGCTTCGAGATCTCGATAAAAGACCTGGCCGGCCTGATAGCCCGACTGACGGGCTTCAGGGGCCGGATCAGCTGGGACCCTTCCAAGCCCGACGGGCAGCCGCGCAGGATGCTGGACACAGCCAGGGCACAGACCGAGTTCGGCTTCAAGGCGAAGACCAATTTTGAAGAGGGGCTGAAAAAAACCATCGAATGGTACCGCGCCAGCGGGCAGTAAGCGGCGCGGCGGGCGCAGAGCGGGGTTTAATGACAAAAGCGGAAAAAATAAAATTTTTCGACGAAGCCGCCGCAACCCGCGACCTCTGGCGCGCGCGCAACCGGTATTACCACTCCGAATTGCGGGACTTTTTCCGCTTCGTCATACCCGAAGGGGCCTCGGTGCTGGAAGTCGGCTCCGGCACGGGCGACCTGCTGGCGGAGCTTAAGCCGGCGCGCGGGCTGGGCGTGGATTTCAGCCCGGCCATGACCGCCGCCGCGAAAAAACGCCACCCCGCCCTGGACTTTACCACCGACGACATAGAAGCCCTGGCGACGACGGAAAAATTCGATTACGTGGTAATGCAGGACCTGCTGGGCAATCTTGACGACATCTGGCTGGCTTTCCGCAGCCTCTCAAAAGTTACCGGGCCGGAAACCCGCATTGCCATCACCTCCTACAACCCGCTCTGGGAACCGCTGGTGATACTGGCTGAAACCTTCGGCCTCAAGATAAAAAACACCCGCCAGAACTGGCTGGCGATAGCGGATATAGAGAACCTGCTTTACCTCAACAACTACGAAGTAATAAAAAAAGGCTGCCGCTTCCTGATGCCTTTTCACATCCCGCTCATTTCCACGTTCCTGAACAAGTTCCTGGCAAAAATGCCCCTGTTCAAAAGCCTGGGGCTCGTGCAGTTCATAGTCGCCCGCGAAACCCCGGCCAAACCCTCGCCCGCGGCCTATTCAACCTCCGTTATGGTGCCCTGCCGCAATGAAGCGGGCAACATGGAGCAGCTTTTCAACGAAATACCCGTCCTCGGGAAAGGCACGGAACTGATCTTTGTCGACGGCAATTCCGACGACGGCACAGTAGAAAAGATACGGGAGCACTCGGTCAAAAGGCCGGAGATCCCGGTCAAGGTCATACTCCAGGGCGGCGCCTTCGGCAAAGCGGACGCGGTGCGCAAAGGCTTCAGCGCGGCCTCGGGCGATATCCTGATGATACTCGACGCCGACCTGACGGTGGTGCCGGAAGACCTGAAAAAGTTCTACGCCGCCATAGCGGAGGGCAAGGGCGAATTCATAAACGGCTCGCGCCTGGTCTACCCCATGGAAAAGGGCGCCATGCGTTTTTTGAACATGCTGGGCAACAAGACCTTCTCGCTGATCTTCACCTGGACGCTGGGCCAGCGCATAAAGGATACGCTCTGCGGAACCAAGGTGCTGCTGCGCTCCAACTACGACAAGATAAAAGCGGGCCGCGCCTACTTCGGAGATTTCGATCCTTTCGGGGATTTTGACCTGCTTTTCGGCGCCAGCAAGCTCAATCTCAGGATCACAGAGCTGCCGGTAAGCTACAAGGAACGGAAATACGGCGAGACGAAGATAAGCCGCTTCAGGCACGGACTCCTCCTGTTCAAGATGTCCTACATCGCGTTCAAAAAGCTGAAGTTGAGCTGACCATGAGCGAAATCTCGCAACACTTCGACGAGCTTGCCCCTGTCTACGATTCTTTCAAGCGTAAGAACTGGTACTACTACCAGAATCTAAAAAAGCTGGCGGCCCGCTTTATCCCGCCGGGCAAAACCGTCCTGGAGATCGGCACCGCCACCGGCGACATCCTGGCTTCCCTGCTCCCGTCGAAAGGCGTGGGCACGGACATCAGCCCGGAGATGATAGCGATCGCCAGGGAAAAGTACAAGGGCTCCCCGAACCTGAGTTTCTTCAGCCTCCCTGCGGACAAGCTCGAGAAAGGCTCCGGCTTTGAGCACATAATCCTAGTCGACGTGGTGGAGCATGTCGACGACCTGGACGCGCTGGCCGGCCAGATCAGGACCGCCGCCTCCCCGGGAACGCGGGTTTTTATCTCCATGGCAAACCCGCTGTGGGAACCCATCCTGATGCTTCTGGAAAAATTGAAAATGAAAATGCCGGAGGGACAGCATAACCGTGTTTCAGCCGGGGACCTCGCCGCTATCTTCCGCAACAACGGCTTTGAGCTCAGGCAGCACGGGTTCTCCCTGGTGTTTCCCGCGTACCTTCCCCTGGTTTCGGTTTTTCTCAACTGGATCTTTCCCAAGACGCCGCTTTTGAAAAAACTGTGCATGATCGAATACCTGGTATTCCAGCCCTTTGAGCGCGCCTCTTAAGAATGGACTCGAAAAAAACTATCCTGGCTGCCCTGGCGGGCATTGCCCTCGCCGCAGCCCTGACGGGAATAAGGTGGGGCCTGCCGGACAGCGGGAAAGCGGCCAAATTGTTTGCGCCGCAATGGAAGTCCGGCGTTTTTTTCGACGCCCTTTCCTCCGGCTGGCAGGACATCTACGATAAAGCCCGCGGCTCTACGCCTCTTCTGGCGGAAACCGACGGCAAATACTCGGCCCACCTGGACAAGGCGGTAAGGGTGGACTTTACCGGCGCGCTCCCGCCGAAAGAGCTGCATAACTCCTACCGCTCGATGCTCATACGCTCGCAGTACGCCGACGAGTCCCTGCCGCTGTCCGACCTGGCGCAGATGAAACCGGAGCGCCTGGATTTCAAGCCCCCATCCTTTCTTTACGGCGGCGGTTATCTCTACCCGCTGGGCGCCTATTACCTGGCGCTGTCAAAACTGGGGCTGATACAGCGCCTGCCCCTGCGCCGGCTGCTTGAAAACCCGGACGCCATGAACGGGATCTACGCCGCCGGCCGCTGCCTGAGCGCCCTGGCCTTCGCCGGGCTCTGCTGCCTGTGTTTCCTGATCGCGGGCCGCCTCGCAACCACCCGGGCGGGAACCTTCGCCTTTATCTTCGCGCTCACCGCCCCGCTGCCGCTGGTCCACGCCCACTTTATGACGCCCCATCTATGGGCCGCTTTCTGGGGCCTGCTTTCCGTTTACACCCTGCTGCGCGGAATGCCCGCCCCGGGCTTGCGGACGATGCTGCTGTCGGGGATCTGCCTGGGGATCTCGGCGGGCAGCTACTGGAGCCAGCTCCATGTTCTTATTTTCCTGGCGGCGGTGGCGCTCTCCGCCGGCGGCGCTTTTTTCCGGCGCGAGTTCCTGTTCAGGATCTGCGCGCTGGCGGGCGCGGGCGCGCTGACTTTCCTGCTGCTGAACCCGTATCTCCTGATCAGCGGGAAAACAGCGTTGAGGGAAATAATAATGGGAACGCCACCGCGGGAATACTCCTATTGGGCGAATCTGCGTTCCCTTCTCACGAACACCCTCCCGGGAACCCTGGGCCTGCCCTGTACCCTGGCGGTCGCCGGCGGCTACGTCGCCGGACTGCTGTCCCCGAAACCCGTCGCGCGCATGCTGACGGCGGCATGCGTTATTATGTTTTTCCTGTCGGCCACGACGATACCAGCGGATTTCAGCGCCGGAGTCAGAAGATTTTTCCCCTGGCTGCTGCTCAGCCTGGTGCCGGCAGGCCTGTTCGTCGACAGCCTCTTCAGCCGGACGCCGCGCCTGCTCCGCCTGCCGCTGCTGCTTATCGTATTTCTTCCCGGGGCGCTGCTTGCCGCCGCGTACGAAGTTAATTTCAACCTGGCGGCGTCGCCTGCCTCCGCTTTTTCCCGGATGGGGGCGATGCTCGATGCGATGAAGCCCGAAGGCCGCCTCGGGCTGCTGGAATTTCCGCAGCCTTCCTGCGCGCCGCATTTCAGGCTCGACCGGTGGCCGCTGCTGCTGGCCACCCCGGAGGAAATGCCGAAGCTGGCGGCAAAAGACCTGCCGCTGTACCTGCTCGTGACCTTCCACCAGAAATACGGAGTGGGAAAGCTCCTGGAAGAGCGCTATGCGCTGGTCCGCGGCTTTTACCCGGCGCGGGTCGCCGGGGCCGGCGTCGACCTGGCGGTGGGCAATATCAACGCTCAGCTGGAGCTATACCGGCTCAAACCCCTATGATCCTAAAACGGCTCCTTAAACCATTGGCGAACCTGGCGATCGGGATCGCCTCCTGCAGCTGGACGCGGCGCGCGGCGCGGCGCGCGCTCAGGCCCTTCGAGCTGAAAAATGACCTCGGGCTGACGGTGGGCGCGGACCGGATCTACGTTAACTCGCTGAACCGGCTGGCGGCGGCCCTGATCTGGAAGCACTCCCTGGTGGACGGGCTTGAGGAAAAACTTTACCGGGACCGGGTTAAGCCCGGCATGACGGTGCTGGAAATAGGGGCGAACATAGGCTTCTTCACGCTGCTTTTCTCCAGGCTCGCCGGAGACGCCGGCAGGGTGACGGCCTTTGAACCCGACCCGGGCAATTTCAGGCTGCTGCAGAAGAACATCGCCGCCAACGGCCGTAAAAATATCACCTGCGTGCAAAAGGCGGTCGCGGCGCGCACGGGCCCCGGGCGGCTCTTTATTTCCGAGGAGAACTACGGAGACCACCGCATCTTCGACGCGGAGGAAGGGCGGGGCTCCCTGGAAATAGAGACGACCGCCATCGACGATCTCCCGGGCCCGGCCGGCGCTGTAGATTTCATAAAAATGGACATTCAGGGAGCGGAATACTCGGCCCTGCTGGGAATGGAGGCTACCATACGGCGCTCCCCCCGGCTCGCGATGGTCTCCGAGTTCTCGCCTTTCCTGCTGCGCCGCGCCGGCGCCGAGCCCGCCGCTTTCCTGCAGAAACTGAAAGACCTGGAGTTCACGCTGAACCTTATCGATGAAGAAAACGGGCGAGTAATCCCGTGCGGCGCGCCGGAACTGCTCGCCAGGTGTAAAGGAGAGGACTATCTCAACCTGTTCCTGGAAAAGCCGGTTCGCGATAGCAGCGGGGCCTGATCCCCGTTTAATGTCTCCGGTTCGCCGGCCCGGCCCGGAAGGCCCCGCAACCGATACTTTTAGGACCCGCATTTTTGTAAAATTACCTCTGTAGTCCAGGGGAAGCAAGGATATGGCATGAAAATACTTGTCACAGGTTCAAGCGGACTCATAGGCGGGGAAGTAGCCTCTTATTTCGCGGAGAAAGGACACCCGGTCAGCGGCATAGACAACAATATGCGCGCCGATTTCTTCGGCCCGGCCGGCGACACCGCCTGGCGCCGCGAGGAATTAAAGGCCAAGCACGCCAACTTCCATCATTACGGCACCGACCTGCGGGACCGGGCGGCTGTACTGAAACTGATGGAGGAATTGAAACCGGAAGCGATAGTACACTGCGCCGCGCAGCCCAGCCACGACTTGGCGGCCTCAAGACCTTTCGACGATTTCGACGTGAACGCCGCGGGCACCCTCAATATGCTGGAAGCCGCCCGCCGTTACGCTCCCGCCGCGCCCTTCGTGCACATGTCCACCAACAAGGTCTACGGCGACGCGCCCAACAGCATAAAACTGAAAGAGCTGGAAAAACGCTGGGATTACGACGACGCGAAATACGCCGGCGGCATCGCCGAGGATTTCACCATCGACCAGTCCAAGCATTCCATTTTCGGCGCCTCCAAGGCCGCCGGCGACATCATGGCCCAGGAATACGGCCGCTACTTCGGCATGAAGACCTGCTGCCTGCGCGGCGGCTGCCTGACCGGCCCCAACCATTCCGGCGTGGAACTGCACGGCTTCCTGAGCTACCTGGTGAAAGTGAACCTGGAAGGCGGCCTCTACCGGGTTTTCGGCTACAAGGGCAAGCAGGTCAGGGACAATATCCATTCCCGCGACGTGGCCCGCTTCATCGAGGCGTTCATCGCCGCCCCGCGCTGCGGCGAAGTCTATAACCTCGGCGGCGGCCGCGGCAACTCGTGCTCCGTCCTGGAAGCTTTCGAACTGGCCGAACAAGCAACCGGCAAAAAGATGAATTATGAGTACGTCGAAAAGAACAGGGAAGGCGACCATATCTGCTATATTTCCGACCTGCGCAAGATGAAAGCCCACTATCCCGGCTGGGACATAACCATCCCCCTGCCCGCCATCTTTTCGGAGATCGCCGAAGCCTGGGCGCGGAGGGGCGCGAAGTGAAAATACTGATCACCGGCATCTGCGGTTATGTGGGCAGCCGCATAGCGGCGCGCCTGGCCGCGTCCGCCGGCGGGCTGGAGCTCTGCGGCGTCGACAATCTTTCCCGCAGGGGCTCGGAAACGAACCTGGCTTTCCTTGAAAAGACCGGCGTGAAATTTTTTCACGGCGACGTGCGCCTGCCCGACGACCTGAACGCGCTGCCGGCCGCGGACTGGGTGATAGACTGCGCGGCCAACCCCTCTGTAATGGCCGGATCCGTGCCCGGCAGCGGCGCCACCTCCGCCCAGGTTGCCGCCACCAATCTTACCGGCACGCTCAACCTGCTGGAATACTGCAAAAACAAGGGCAGCGGGCTGATCCTGCTCAGCACCAGCCGGGTATATTCCGCGGCCGCGCTCAACGCCCTGCCGCTGCGCGCCGCGGCCACGCGCCTGACCCCTGCGGGGAGCCGCTTCCCTGCGGGCTTTTCCCGGCACGGCGTGGCCGAACAGTTCTCCACCGCCGCGCCCCTTTCCATTTACGGCGGCACCAAGCTGGCCTCCGAGATCATGGCGCAGGAATACGCGCACGCTTTCGGCTTTCCCCTCTGGATAAACCGCTCGGGCGTGATAGGCGGGCCCGGGCAGTTCGGCAAGGCCGACCAGGGCATCTTCTCTTTCTGGGCCTGCTCCTACGCGCTGGGCGCCAGGCCGAAATTCATCGGCTACGGCGGCGCCGGCAAACAGGTGCGCGACTGGGTTTCCGCCGAGGAAATAGCCGACCTGCTGCTGAAACAGCTGCGCAAGCCCGCCGCCAAAGCGCCCCGCATCGTCAACGTGGGCGGCGGCGCGGACAACGCCATGTCGCTAAAGGAGCTGGACGCTTTCTGCGCGGATTTTTTCGGCGCGGCCGGCAAGACCGAAGGCGTGGCGGCCACGCGCCCGTACGACGTGCCCTATTACGTGACCGACGCGCGGCTGGCGCAAAAGCACTGGGGCTGGCGCCCCGCCACAACCTGCACCGCCAGGCTGGAAAAGACCTGCCGCTGGGCGCGTGAGAACAGCGACCTTATCCGGCGCTGGTGGGGACGCTGAACTCCGAGATGAAATTTTTTCTCTTCAACCCGCTTTATACCTTCCCCGCCGGGGCGAAGCATGAGAAGTATTTCGTCCGCTCCGGGTCGCGCTGGCCGCATTCGGGCATAAAGCGCGTGGGCGAATTGCCGCATTACCTGCCTTTCCCGTTCTTCCTGGGCTACGCCGCCGCCTGGCTGCGGCGCGAAAATTTCGAAGTAGCGGCCTGCGACTGCGTCGCGCTGGACCTGCCGCTGGCGGACCTGCTGGTAAAGATAGCGGAGGAAAAGCCCGGCGCGGTTTTTTTCGAAACAGCCACCGCCACGATCAAGCGCGACCTCGCCCTGGCCGCAGAAATAAAACTGCGCCTGCCCGCCGCGCTGGTGATCCTCAGCGGCCCGCACAGTTCCGTCTTCCCGAAAGCCATCCTGGAAGAGAACCCGGCGGTGGATTTCATACTGCTGGGCGAATATGAAGAGACCCTGGTCGAGCTGGCCGCCGCGCTGCGCGACGGCAAGCCCCCCGCCTCCGTGCCGGGGCTGGCCTTCCGCGGAGTTGCCGGCGCGGAGCTTTCCGCCCCCCGGGCGCTGATAGACCCGCTGGACAAACTCCCCGAACCGGCCTACGACCTTTTCCCCGCCTCGTGGCGCCCGGACCCGGCTATCTACTGGGACGGTTTCTGCCAGCACCGGCCGGCCATACAGATGCACGCCTCGAGAGGCTGCCCCTACAAGTGCGATTTCTGCCTCTGGAACCAGGTGATGTACCACAACGGGAAATACCGGGTCTTCCAACCCCGGCGCGTGGTGGACGGGATGCAGGCCCTGAAAGAGCGCTACGGCGCCAGGGAGATCTATTTCGACGACGACGATTTCACCATAAACGCCAAACAGGTGGAGGCCATTGCCGACGAGATCTGCGCCCGCGGCCTGGACCTGCGCTGGTCCTGCATGGGCGACGCCATAAACCTTTCCCCGGACCTGGTCCGCAAGATGGCGGCCTCCGGCTGCGTGGGCATAAAGTTCGGCGTGGAAACCGGCAGCCCCAGGCTGCTCGAGACGCTGGGCAAGCCGCTGAACCTGCAGAAGGTCCGGGACGTGGTGCGCTGGTGCGCCGCCTGCGGCATAAAGACCCACGCAACTTTTTCCCTCGGCCTTTTCGACGACGACATGGCCAGCGTGGCGGAAACGCTGGCGTTCATGGAGAGCCTCGGCTCCGACACCATCCAGGTCAGCATCTGCACGCCTTTCCCCGGCACCCGCTTCTTCGACAAGGCGGACAGCGCCGGCCTGCTGAAGACGCGCGACTGGGAAAAATACGACGGCAAGGCGCAGGACGTGGCGGGCCATCCCCGGATCGACCTGGGCGCGGTGGAGCGGCTGCGGGCCATGGCCCTGCGCCGCTGGCTGCTGCGCCGGCTCCTTTCGCCCGGCTGGGTGCTGCGCCAGTCCCGTTATTTTTTCCGCGTGCTGCGCGGGCTGGGGCCCTCTTTCATGTTCTCCCAGCTGCGCGCCATTTACGAAGAAGAAAGTTTTATTTCGGGAGAGTGAACCGCGCGGATGAGCCCGGCGCCCCGGAAGACGCCGGCGGCGACTATCTTATGTCTAAAATACTGTTCGTGCTCGACTCAGTTTTTGAACATCAGGGCATACAAGCCCTTTCCGCTTTCGTAAAGCGCAACGGCTACCGGGCGGAAGCTTTATTCTATGAGAAGGGGCGGCCGGCCGCGCTCGTCCCCGCTATCCTGGCGCGCGAACCGCTGCTGGTGGGGTTCTCCGTGACCTCGATGAATTACCAGTGGGCGCTGGACCTGGCCAGGGAGATAAAAAAAGCCTCCCGCATACCGGTAGTTTTCGGCGGGCCGCACCCCACTTATTTCCCCGAGTTCATCGAAACGGACGGGGTGGACATCATCTGCGTCGGCGACGGCGAGGAAGCCCTGCTGGAGCTCGCCCGGCGGCTGGAGGCCGGGCAGGACATAACCGGTATCAGAAACCTGTGCGTAAAAGCCGGCGGGAAGATAACGCGCAATGAAATGCGCCCGCTCATCGACGAACTGGATTCCCTGCCTTACCTGGACCGGGAGATCTTCTACGAGAATTCGCCGCTGCTCGCCGGGTTCTCCAGCAAGCGCTTCCTCGTGGCCAGGGGCTGCCCGTACAGCTGCACCTATTGCCACAACCATGAGCTGCGCGCGTCCTACGCGGGCAAGGGACGCTTTGTCAGGTTCCGCAGCCCCGCCGACATCGTCGCCGAAATAAAACTGGTCCGCGAAAAATACGGGATGAAAACCGTCTCTTTCTGCGCCGACACCTTCACCCTCTACCCGCAGCTCGCGGAGTTCCTGGAACTTTACCGCAAAGAAATAAACCTGCCTTTCTTCTGCCAGGGCCGGTTCAACGAACTGACCGAAGAGAAAGCGGCGCAGCTGGCGGCCGCCGGCTGCTTCTACATGGCCTTGGGCGTGGAATGCGGCAGCGAGCGGCTGCGCAACGTGGTCCTTAAGCGGAACATGACCGACGAAGAGATAACGCGGGGCGCCGCGCTGCTGCACAAGCACAAGATAAAATTCATCGCTTACGTGATGTTCGGGCTCCCCGGCGAAACGCTGGACGAGGCGGTGAGCACGGTAGAGCTGCTGGGCCGCATCGGGGCGGACAACATCGCCCCGACCATCTACCAGCCCATAGTAAAAACGGAACTCTGGAAATACATGCTGGCGCACGACTTGTTCGAGAACGGCAGCGCCGAATCCTTCAGCCATTATTCCTACGACACGCCGGTCAAGCTCGGCCATAAGCGCGAAATGGTCAACCTGCACAAGATAGCTTTCCTCGGCGTCAGGTTCCCTGCGTTCATCCCGCTGCTGCGCAGGCTTATCCGCCTGCCGCACAACCCGCTGTTCAAGCTGCTCAACGATTACGACCTTTTCAACACTTACCGGGTGAGCCGCGCCATGGACTGGGTGGAGATGATAAAGCTGAGCTGGAGCATCCGCAAAATGATGTGAGCCGGCCGCGCGGCGCGGAGTACTGGGTACAATGAAAGTAATAGTTTCAACACACGATTCGCTGGCGCCCATCAAGGGCGGCGGGGCCCTGCGTACCCTGAAGTGCGCCGAAGAATTCAAGCGGCGCGGCCATGACGTGACGATAATAGCCCCCACGGACCGGATCGAAGAAGTTAACGGCATCAGGGTGTACTGGCTGCACGCGCCCAAGAAACAATATTCCCAGCTCCTGTCCTCGATAAAATTCAACGTGCGCCTGCTGCGCAAGTTCCTGCATTTCGCGGCGGACACGGACATGTTCTTCGTCCACAACACCATCGCCGCGGCCACGCTCCCCTTCCTGCGGCCGTTCTTCAAATTCAGGTTCATCCTCGACATCACCGACGTTCACGCGGAGTACCTGGCCGCCGCGAAATGTAATTTCATCGAAAGGCTGGCGACGCCGGCCGTGCTGTGGATAGAATACTGGATAATAAACAGCGCCGACAAAGTAGTGGTGGTCACCCGGGCCATGAAGGACCTGCTGGTGGCGAAAGGCATCCCCCCGGGCAAGATCTCGGTGGTCTACGACGCTGCGGAAACGGACCAGATCTCCCCCGCAAAAGATCCCGGGGCGGAGAAAGCCGTGCTGCATCTCGGCACGGTGGACCGCCAGCACGGCGTGGACCTGTTCATGCGGGCCATTCCCTTCGTAGCGGAGAAACATCCCGACACAAAATTCCTGGTGGTAGGCGGCGGCAGGGAATTGCCCAGCGTCATCGCGCTGGCCAAAAAGCTCGGCATTAGCGAAAAATGCCTCTTTACGGATTACCTGCCCTGCGAAAAGGCGCGGGAATACATGCGCTCGGCCGCCATCGGAGTCATCCCCAGACTCGACACGCTGCCCAACCGCATAGTCACCACGCTCAAAATTTACGAATACTGGGCCGGCGGGCTGGCCGCGGTTTCCTCCCGCATGGCCGGCATAGAGGAAATAGCCGAAGACGGCCGGGACATAGTGTTTTTCCCCTCGGGCGACGCGCGCGCCCTGGCGGATACGATATCACGCCTGCTCGCCGACCGCGGGCTGCGCGAAAAAATAGCTGCGGGCGGGCTGGCCACGGTAAAAAAACATACCTGGGCCGGCACCTCTCCCGCCATAGTGGACCTGGCCCTGGCCGATGACCGATCTTAAAAAGTACGCCGTGCCGGCGATCTTGACGGCTTCCTTCCTGCTGCGCGCCGGCTACGCCCTGTATACCGGGGGCGCTTTTATTTATCCCGACGAAGGCGTCTACAACAACCTGGCGCTTTCCATGCTTTCCGGGCCGGATTGGAGCGGGCTTTTCCACAACAGGGAGCCGCTTTACCCGGCAATGATCTGGCTTACCTATAAGATCACCGGCCCTTTCCCGCTCGCGGTAAAGCTGCTGCAGGCGGCGCTCTCCGTATACGGGGTTTTCCTGCTGCACAGGACCAGCCGCGGGCTGTTCGGCCCTAAGGCGGCTTTTCTCACCCTGCTTATTTCCGCCTTCTATCCTTTCTCAATATTTTACGACGCCAGGCTCCTGCGGGAAAGCCTGCTGGCTTTTCTGGGCATAGCGGTCCTGCATGTATCGCTTAAGCCCGGCGCCGGGCCGCGCCGCCTCATAGCGGCGTCGGCCCTGGCCGGCCTGGCGGCTATGGCAAAAACGATTTTTCTTTTTTATTGGGCGCCTTTCGCAGCGGCGGCGCTGCTGCTCCGGAGAGTTTCGCCTGCGGCGGCGCTGGCCTGCGCGGGCGCCTTCACGCTGGCCGTAGCCCCGCTCGCGATCGCCAACCATTCGGATACCGGAAAGTTTTTTCTCTGCCGGGGACAGATCTTCGCCCTGTACACGCCCCTGGTCAGCGCCAAAGAAGTACACGGCACCCCCGGAGAAGAGGCTTATTGGCAGAAGAACCCGGTGTACGTTGAAGGCATGGCCCTGCCCGAAGCGGAGCGGGACGCTTATTTTATGGCCAGAGTGAAAGAGGAAATACAGACGCGGCCTCTTAATTTCGCCGACCGGACCCTCTGGCGTTTCCTCAAGTTATGGCGCCTGTACCCGAACCGCGTCCCGGAGTATTCAGCCGGCAACTGGCTGTTGCTTTCCGCCATCAGCCTGATGAGCGACGGCTGGCTGATACCGCTGGGTTTCTGGGCGGCGTTCGCCCTGCGCGGCAGGTGGCGGGAGCTGTATCCCGTGTATATTTACCTGGCTTCCTTCACCATGATATACTCTTTATCCTGGAGCCAGATCAGGTACCGCCTGCCGCTGATGCCGGCGCTCATCCTGCTGGCCGCCCCCTTGGCAGTCAAGATCTTAGCGAAGGCCGGGGTCAATGTCCCGGGAGATACGCCCGAAGGCGTTATGGAGAAATTATGAAAAACAAAACACTCGTTACCGGCGGAGCAGGTTTTATCGGTTCGCATGTCGCCGACGAACTGCTGGCGGCCGGGCATGAAGTAGTAGTCCTCGACGATCTCAGCGGCGGTTTCAGGGAGAACGTCAACCCGGCCTGCCGCTTCATAAAAGGCAGCGTCACGGACGAAAAGCTGGTGAAGTCCGTCTTCAGCGAGCACAAGATAGAATACGTCTACCACCTGGCGGCTTATGCGGCCGAAGGCCTCAGCCATTTCATACGCAAGTTCAATTACGAGAACAACCTCATCGGCAGCGTCAACCTGATCAACGCGTCCGTCAACCACGGCGTAAAATGTTTCGTCTTCACTTCCTCCATCGCGGTTTACGGCGAGAACCAGCTGCCGATGACGGAAGACATGGTGCCGCAGCCGGAAGACCCTTACGGCGTGGCCAAGCTGGCCGTGGAGCAGGACCTGAAAGCCGCCAAACGCATGTTCGGACTGAACTACGTGATCTTCAGGCCGCATAACGTGTACGGCGAGCGGCAGAACATAGGCGACCGCTACCGGAACGTGGCCGGCATCTTCATGAACCAGATCATGCAGGGCAAGCCGCTGTCCATCTTCGGCGACGGCCTGCAGACCAGGGCTTTCACCTACATCAAGGACGTAGCGCCCCTGATAGCAGCCTCGGCTTTCAAGCCGGAAGTCTATAACCAGGTTTTCAACATAGGCTCGGACAAGGCTTCCACCGTCAACGAAATGGCCGCGGCGGTCTGCCGGGCCATGGAGGTCCCGGACCACAAGGTAAACCACCTGCCGGCCCGCAAAGAGGTGGTGCACGCCTTCTCTTCCCACGAGAAACTTAAAAAAGCCTTCGGGTACTCGCCCAAGTATCCCCTGGCCGAGGGCGTTACGGCCATGGCGAACTGGGCCCGGGCCACCGGCAGCAAGGCCAGCGCGGATTTTGAAAACATAGAGATACTGAAGAATCTTCCGCCCAGCTGGGCGATAAAATCATAATGCTAAAAACGCACACACTGATCATAGGCGGCGGTCTGGCGGGCCTGGCGGCCGGCAGGGCGCTGCAGGGAAAAAAAGAATATATAATCGCGGAGCGGGAAAACCGCCCCGGCGGGCTGGCGGCCACGGTAAAGAAGGGAGCCTTTCAGTTCGATTATTCGGGGCATCTGCTGCACCTGCGCTGGCCCGAAACCTCAAAGCTCATCCTCGGCGCGCTGGGCGGCAACTGCACGCGCCTCAAGCGCGACGCGCGCATCTACGCGCACAAGTCCTGGACCCCCTACCCTTTCCAGGCCAATCTTTCGGGCATGCCCGCCAAAGTAAAATCGGAATGCGTCAGCGGCTTTCTCGCCGCCTACAATAAGAACCTCGACGCTCCGGCCCCCGGCCTCCGGCCGGAAGTTTTCAGCCGCTGGACCAGGCGCGTTTTCGGCAACGGCATTTCGGAACATTTCATGCTGCCTTATAACGCGAAGCTGTGGCAGTATCCACTGGAACGGCTCACCACGGAATGGTGCGCGCCTTTTGTGCCGACGCCTAAGCCGGAGGAGGTCGTGGAGGGCGCCTACGGCAAAAGGTCCGAAGGGCTGGGCTACAATACCGTTTTCAATTACCCGAAACGCGGCGGCATCGGGGCGCTGCCCACCGCCCTGGCCATGGACCTGGACGGCCTGCGCCTGGGGCTGGAGGTCGAAAGCTTCAACCTGAAGAAAGGCGTGGCCGAGGTGAGACATTTCGGCCCGGTGCATTTCAAGCGGCTGATCAACACTTCCCCCCTCAACGAGTTCATCGCCCGCGCCGAAGACGCGCCCGCGGCGGTAAAGCGCGCGGCGGCCAGGCTGCGCCACAATACTGTCTATGTGCTGAACCTGGGCGTGAAAGGCGTGCACTCGGATATGCACTGGGGCTATTTCCCGGACGAGCGCTTCCCTTTTTACCGCGCCGGCATCGCCACTAATTTCTCGAAGGCGCTGGCGCCGCGCGGCTGCGCGTCTTTCTATATCGAAATAGCCACGGACGGCCGCGGCCTGGACCTGGCCTCGGCGGAAACAGCGGTGATCGGCGGGCTGAAGGCGGCCGGGCTTATTAAGAGCAGAGAACAGGTCGTGGAGAAGCTCTGGCTCAAGATCCCCTGCGCTTATGTGATCTACAACCGGGAGCGCGCCGAAGCGCTGCCTGTAATTTCCGCCTGGCTTAAAGCCGGGAAAATACAATCCATAGGCCGCTACGGCGCCTGGAAATATTCCTTCATGGAAGAAAGCGTAAAAGAAGGCCTCGAAGCCGCCGGCAAAATACTGAAGGGATACTGAATAAGCCGCGTTATGCTCAATCGGCGGCGGCAGGGGTTTGATTCCGCAAACACGGGGTCGGCCACACCGTGGCCGCCCCTCCTCACTCAGGCTCGGCGCTTACGCAAGCCTCGCCTTCCGTGAAGGTTTGCTCCACCAAACCCCTGCCGCCGCCTCCACAACACTAAAATTAAAATATGTGTTTATAATTTTTAGCCTCGGGGCGACGCCGGGGGCTGACTGGTTAGCAAAACCTTCCGAAGGCCGAGGCTTGCGCAGCGCCGAGGCCTGAGGAGGAGCGAGGCCACGGTGTGGCCGAGCGCGTTTTGATAACCAGTCAGCCCCCGGCGTCGCCCCTCCCCTTTCAAAACCATAACAAGACTTCGACAACTACAGCAGCCCGGCTGCTGCCATCGCTTGTTTCAGAGCGGCGCGGTTCTTTTCGGTCAGGGGGGTCAGGGGCAGGCGCGGCTCGGGGCCGCAGAGGCCCAGCAGGGAGGCGGCGTGCTTGACGGGGATGGGGTTGGTTTCCACGAAGAGTTTTTTTATCAGGGGGAACAGCGCGTGGTGTAGTTTGGCCGCGGCGGCGGTTTGGCCTTTCAGGAACAGGGCGCACATTTCTGAGGTTTTGGCCGGCGCGATGTTCGAGACCACGGAGATGACGCCGCGGGCCCCTACCGACATCATGGGCAGCGTCAGGGAATCGTCGCCGCTCATGACGGAGAAGTCCTTGTCCGTGATATTTACGATCTCGCTGACCTGGTCCAGGCTGCCGGAAGCTTCCTTGATGCCGACGATATTGGAGAACCTGCGGCGCAGGGCCAGCACGGTGGCGGGCTGCATGTTCACGCCGGTGCGGCCCGGGATATTGTAAAGCACTATGGGCAGGCGGGTGGCCCGGGCCATGGCGGAAAAGTGTTCGATCATGCCTTCCTGCGTGGGCTTGTTGTAATACGGCACAATGGCGAGCAGGGCGTCCACGCCCAGCGCCGAAACTTTTTTAACCATCTCCACGGATCTAGCCGTTGAGTTCGTTCCCACGCCGGGCATTACGGCCGCGCGCTTTTTTACTTCGGCGACGGTGGTCTTTATAACCTCCAGGTATTCTTCGGGCGAAAGTGTGGCGGCCTCGCCGGTGGAGCCGCAAGGCACAAGACCTGAGACGTCGCCCTTGAGCTGGCAGCGGATGATCCGGCGCAGGGCTTCCCTGTCGACTTTCCCCTTTTTAAACGGCGTCACTATGGCGGTAAAACAGCCTTCAAGCTTGAACATGTATCCTCCGGCTTCAAATATATATCTGTCCTTCGAAAACTATTTTCGCGGGCCCCTGCAGGTAAATGTCGTCGGCCCCGGCGCCGGCGCGCCGGTACCACACCAGGAATTTCTCGCCGTTGCGGGGCAGGAGCGTTACCGGCGAGCGCAGCCCCAGTTCCAGGCCCAACGCCACCGCCGTCGCGGTAAGGCCTGTGCCGCAAGCCAGGGTTTCCGCTTCCACGCCCCGCTCATAGGTGCGCACTTTTATAACACCTTTTTCCAGGCGGACAAAATCCACGTTGGTCCCGGCGGGACCGAAAGCCTTGTGATGGCGCAGGAGCCTGCCCAGGCCGGCCACATCCAGGTTCTCCAGGTCCGGCACAGGGACCACGGCATGAGGAACGCCGGTGTTGAGGAAATGCGCGGCTTTAACCTGCCTGGGCCAGCGGCCCTTGTGAAAAAGCGATACGGCCGGCACGGCCGGCATACGCAGACGGACGCTTTCCTCCGAAATTATTTCCACGGGCAGCGCTCCGGCCGCGCTGTTCAGCAGGAAACTCCGGCCTTTCGCCAGGCCTTCGCGCCACGCCCACCAGGCCGCGCAGCGCGAGCCGTTGCCGCAAAAGGCTTCGGAGCCGTCGGAGTTGAAATAGCGCACGCTGACCGCGCCGCGGCCGGCTTCGTTCACGTACAGCAGGCCGTCCGCGCCGACGGCCGCGCGGGCACAGAGTTTTACGGCAAGTTTTTTCAGGGCGGCCGCGCCGCGCCGTCCGCCCGTCAGCAGGACAAAGTCGTTGCCCGCGCCGGACATTTTCCAGAAATTTATTTTTTGCACGCGCCAGCCCCCCCGTTCTTATCGGCCGCCAGGAAAGCCGCGGCCAGCCGCCCGGTAAAAGTTCCTTCCGCCGCCGCAGCCGCCGAGAAATACGGTTCCGCCTGCCTGGTTTCACCCATTGAATAGAGCGCAAGCGCCTTAACCGAAGCCGCCAGCGCGTCGGGCTTGCCTGCCGCAAGTTCCGCGTCCGCCGCCGCTATGGCCTGGGCAGGATCGCCGCCCAGCAGCAGGTACAGCGCCCGCTCGAGCCTGCCCTGCCGCGACGGCCCAAGGCGGATGGACTCGTCCATGGCCAGCGCGGCTTTGCGGTAATCCCCCTGCCCGGCCAGCGCGCGCGCGGACATCAGCGGCCAGAAAGCAGCCCCGGGTTCAGCCTTGGCCCCTTTTGCGTTCAAAGCCGCAGCCGCGGCCCAATCCCGCCGTTTAAGCAGGCAGGAGGCGTATTCCCGCAGCACCTGGGCGTCGGAAAAGTTCTGCAGCGCGGCTGTCTTTGAATAATAGTCCCCGGCCTTGCCGAGGAAGCCGAGCCTGGAATAAGCCCGGGCCAGGCCGAGATTGGCCCCGATGTCGCCGCTCTTAAGAGCGAGGATCTTTAAGAACAGCTGGGCCGCGCTTTCATAAAATCCGGAATTATTATAGATCCCCGCCAGCCGCGCGGAAAAGAGGGTGTTTTCCGGGAACAGTTCCAGCGCCACTTTATACAGGCTTATCGCCTTGTCCGTAAGCCCGCCGGTTTCGTAGCACTGGCCGAGATAGCCGTAAGCCTCCTCGCGCATCAGGCGCGGGGGTTTCTCGCCCAGGAACGCGCCGGAGGCCTCTACCACGGCGGCGCAGTCACCGGCGTCAAAAGCGGCATGCATCGCGGCCAGCCGCTCGCCGGCGATCCTTTCGGAAGCCTTGCCAAAGAGAGCGGCCCGGGCCGGGAGCGGAGCCGAAAGCGCAAGCAGCACGAGCAGGATCGCGGGCCTCATATTTTCCCCGCGAGGCAGGGGGCGGCGTAGATCAGCAGCGCCTCTTTTGCCGCTTCGACGCGGCGGAAGGCCTCCACCACGCCCGCCTCTCCCGCTTCGGCGCACTTGGCGAAGTCCGCCATCCCGACGTCGCCGACTTCGGGCTTTATCACGAAATCCGCTTTTTTTTCTGCGGAGCGCGCCAACAGCGACCCCCTTATGTCTATCACCCGCAAAAGTGACATCAGCACGTTTTCAGGCATACTGTCGGGGGAACTGTCGGTGACGCTGGCCAGCACCCAGCCGGCGCCCAGCGCGCGCGCCGAATCCACCGGGATAAAGTCGACGACCCCTCCGTCCACCAGGTAGCGCTGCCGGTACTGCACGGGCGCGAAGATCCCCGGCAGGTTCACGCTGGAGCGCACCGCCATATCCACCGGGCCTTCGGTAAAAACTATTTTTTCCCCCGTCCGGATGTCCATGGCCGAGCAGGCGAAAGGTTTTTTCAGTTTTTCAAAAGTCAGGCCGCCGAGGCGCCGGTCGATGAACTGGTTTATGTACTTCGGCGTTATCAGCTTGTCCCGGATGATCAGGCTTACGAGTTTGATGCTCCTGAAATCCCGCGAAACTTTAAGATCGGAAGCGTCCAGGACGAAGCGCCAGATATCGGCTACCGGCACCCCCGATGAATAGAGGGCGCCGATGACCGACCCCATCGAAGTGCCGGAAACATAATCCACCGGGAAACCGGAGTCCTCCAGGACTTCCAGCAGGCCGGTGTGGGCGAAGCCGCGGGCGCCTCCGCCGGACAGCGCGAGGCCCACGGAGGGCCGCGCCGGCGGCCGCGCCAGCGCCAGGCGCGTCCAAAGCGCCTCGCGCAGGATCTCATCATCGGATTCCTGCGCCGCGCAGAAGGCGGGCGCCAGAACCAGCAAAGCGGACAGGAACAGGCTGTTTATGAAAACCTTCATGATCTCCGGTTACCGGGGCAGGTCCCTTCCCTGCGCCCACTCAAGCCTTATGCGGGCCATAAGCTGGTTATACACCGCCTCCAGCCAGCCGCGCTCAAAATCAGCTATGGCGCAGAGCGACCGCAGATCCGGGAGGCGCCGGGCGGACGCGGCGGCGGCATGGTCCGCCTTGAGCCGCTCCAGTTCCTCTTTCCGCTGTTCGGCCTCCTTCTGCCAGAAAACGGCTTCCTTGTGGGCCGCGAGGATCTCGAACCTTATTTTATCCTGCAGTTCCACGCGTTTCAGTTCGCCCTGGCGCTGCTGCGCCTTGCGCTGCCGCACCTGGGTCAGGATATCGTAAGAAAGAGGAAAATGAATGGCTAGGGAAGCCAGCCAGTTGTTCGAACGCACGGAACTCTCGCTGAGCGAAGAAAAATCATAGGCGCTGATGTCATAGCTCGCGCCCAGGTAAACAGTGGGGGAACGGCGGATCAGGGCCATATTTACGGCGATGTCATCCATCTGCGCTTTATAATACTCGCTTCTGAGGTCCGAGCGCGACTCCATGGCCGTCACCAGGCAGCGCGTAACCTCGTCGGCGACCGGCAGCGGTTCCAGGGCTCCGTCGGCGGCGACAGGATAGCCGGGCTCGCGGTTAAGCGCCTTCAGCAGCCCGGTGTTCGCGGCGTCGAGGCCGCGGGAGGCCTCCCGTGCGCGGCTTGAAAGCCCGGCCAGCAGCACGCGGGCTTCCAGCGCCTCGGAGGGATCGCTCTTAAAGGCCGCCGCGTAGTCCTGAGCGCGGGCCAGCCAGTACTCCGCCGCTTCGCTGAGGCGGCGCTGGTAGAGCACGGCGTAAAAATTTTTCTTCGCCTCAGCGAAGCGGCGGA
>DAOPZW010000043.1:0-2940 GCA_035353595.1 Elusimicrobiales bacterium
TTCTGGTTGGTTGAATTCGCATCGATGATCATGAACTTATTGTGCATGATGCCGTTCTCGGTGCGGCCGCCTTTGTAATGGACCTGTATCTTGTTAGTCCGGGCTTCTTCCTTGAACGGGAAATTGGATTTCACATAAAGCAGGAGCTTAACTTTAACGCCGCGCACGGCGGCGCGGTTCAGCGCGTCCATCAGGGGCCTTGACGTGAACGAGAACATCGCCACGTCAACTTCGCTGCGGGCGGCGTCGATGGCTTTGGCCATGGCTGCAGTGGTGCCGGCGCGGGGGGAGAAGATATACTTGGGCAGCGTAGCGCCGTTGAACTGGATGGAAGGCCGGGGGTCGGCCGGCGGCGCGGTGGGCTTGGCGGCCGGCGCGTCCGGGCTGCCCGCGGGCCTGGCCTGGGCCCACATCCATTCGTAATCGGCCGCGTAGCCGCGGATCACGTCGGGATCAGAAACGAACATCAGGTTCTCGTAGCTGGCAGCCTCCGCCAGGTTGCTCCAGTTGGCGGAGCCGGTCTCAAGGAGCGCCCCGTCGAAAATGGCGTACTTGCAGTGCATGGAGCCGGAGCCGGCGCGCCCTTTCATCACGCGCGTCTCCAGGCCGGAATTTATAACTTCCTGGATCTGCGTCCCGGCCTTCGGGTAAACATGGTCGTAGTCGAAAATGACGCGCACTTTCACGCCGCGCGCTTTGGCGCGCAGCATGGCCTGGATGGTATCCTCGAACTGGAGATTGTAGAGCGCCACGTCGAGGGTGCTCTTGGTCCTGTCTATAGCGGTCACCAGCGCGGGGCTGACGCGCTCCTCTTCGGTGAAAATGTAAGCGGGCAGGCCGGCCAGGTCATAGCCGCCCTTTTCACCGGGATACAGGTAAGCCGGCGCGGAAGCCGCGGGAACCGGGGCGGGGGGACGGGCGGAAGTTAAAGTTTCTAAGGCGGGACCGGCCTGGGAAAGAACGGGAAAAACTGTCAGCAGCAATAAAAGGAAATAATTTCCGATCTTTTTCATGCGCACCTCTCAACCGCGGCAACAGGATATAACAGACTGTACCAGTAAAAAGGCGGCCCCGGTAAGAAGCTTTGGCCCCAGGCGCGATAAATTTTAGGGCCTAGGCCCGCATGGGGCTTAAGGCCGATGGCAAGGAAGGGACATTATCAGTATAATGAGGGTATGATGCGAGTGCCCGATGTAAAAATAGAAAGGATCGCCAGCGAAGACGCCGGGTGGAAGGACCGCTTCCAGGCATTCTATTCCGATTGCGCGATCAAGGAACTGGCCCCCAGCCAGAAACACGCCTACTTCGCGGCTTACGCCGGCAGCGAGTTGGCCGGGCACAGCGTTATCTATTTTGAAAAAGACCGCTGGGTCATGGACGGGCTGCGCGTTAAGCCCGAGTTCCGCCAGATGGGCATCGCCAAACGCCTTACCGAAGCCCGCATCCGGCACGCGGTAGAGAACGGGGCGAAAGAGATCTGGTATTCCTGCGATGACGGCAACCTGGTGACGATCTGCTGCCACCTGGGTTTTGGTTTCGAAAAGGTGTGTCCCAGCAACCACCGCTGCAGCCTGGCGACCGCGCACTGGTACCGGCTTAAAATAACTCCCGCGTTGCTGAAAAAATTCCCCGCCCTTAAAACTACTCGCCCAGGTAAAACTCCTGGCGCCCGAACGAAACCGTAATATCCCTGACTTTCAGGAACTTCAGATATTCTTTCGCCTGCAGGCTTGAAACCGGCAGTTCCACGCTGATCCTTTCGCCCGCGGACAGCGGTTCGCTGTACCCGTAAGGCTTCGTCCAGATAACCGCCCCGGTCTCGTCCTTAAAAACAAGCTCGCCGTTGAAAGCGTTGAACCGGCGCCTGGAGATGTTCTCGAACTCCAGGTAAAGCGTGACGCCCATATTCTGTTTGGTTACGAACTGTTTCTTCCTTATGAAATAGACGGCGACGGGCTCCGCGGGAACGGCCGGAGCCGCGGGGGCGGGCGCGGCGGCGGAAGAGCCGGCGGGGGGGGCCGCGGGCTTCCCCTTCTCCAGGGCGGTAACGCGCTTTTCCACTTTTGCGACCCTCTTTTCCAGCCCGGTAAGGCGCTTTTCGGTTTTGGGCTGCGCGGCCGCAGCCGCCAACGCCGTTGCGGTGATAATAAGGAAAAGGAAGCGCATAGCAAAGATAATTATACCTATATTTTTCCCTATCGGCGGGCTATATATGGGATAATGGTATATGACTGACACAACAACAACCCCCGCCTCCGGCTTCTACGGCCTGGGCATAGCTCCTAAATTACTCGAGGCTTTAGACAAGCTCAAGTTCACCGTTCCGACCCCCATACAGCATAAAGCCATTCCCATCGCCGCCGAAGGCAAGGACATGGTGGGCATAGCCCAGACCGGCACCGGCAAAACCATCGCTTTCGCGATCCCCATGATACAGCGCCTTGCGGCCGCGGAAGGGAAGGCCCTGATCCTGGTCCCCACGCGCGAGCTGGCGCTGCAGGTGGCCGAGGTCGTAAAGCAGTTCGCCCCGCTGATGGGCATGCAGACCGTGGTCATCATAGGCGGCGAGAGCGCCGGCCGCCAGCGGCAGGAACTGCTGCGCAGGCCCCGCATCATAATCGCCACCCCCGGCCGCATGATAGACCACATCGCCCAGCGCAACGTCGCGATGTCCGACGTGCGCGTGCTTATCCTCGACGAGGCGGACCGGATGTTCGACATGGGCTTCGCCCCGCAGATCAACAAGATCATCGCCACGCTGCCCAAAGACCGGCAGACCATGCTTTTCTCCGCCACCATGCCCGACGAAATAATGAAGCTGGCGGCCGCCCACATGAAGCTGCCCACCCGCATCGAGGTGGCCCGCTCCGGCACCGTGGCGGACAAAGTGGACCAGGAGCTCTTTATCGTCAGCCGCGGGGATAAACTGCCGCTGCTGGG
>DAOPZW010000043.1:2950-20506 GCA_035353595.1 Elusimicrobiales bacterium
CTGGGCAAGATCCTGGACAAATACTGGGGCAGCGTGCTGCTGTTCGTGCGCACCAAACATAACGCCCGGAAGATCGCCAAAGAGCTGCGCGGCATGAAGCACAGCGCCGCAGAGATCCATTCGAACCGCTCGCTGGCCCAGCGCCGCGAAGCCCTGGAAGGGTTCAAAGCCGGCCGCTACCGCATCCTGGTGGCCACCGACATCGCCGCCCGCGGCATAGACGTGACCGGCATAGAGCTGGTGATAAACTACGACCTGCCCGACGAGGACGAGAACTATATCCACCGCATAGGCCGCACCGGCCGCGCCGGACAGCCGGGCCGCGCCATAACCTTCGCCGCGCCCGACCAGGGCCGGGACGTGCGCAATATCGAGCGGCTGATGCGTATGCCCCTGCCCGTCTCGGTGCACCCGGACATAATGCCGGCCAGTTTCGGCTTCAGCGGCGGCGGCCAGCACCAGCCCGGAGAGAAACGCCGCCCCGGCGCCGGCGCGGCGCCCCACCGGGCCCAGGGCGAACCGCGACCCAGGCCGGAGCCGCGCTCAGTGCCGACAGCGGCGCAGGCCGTGCCAGCGGAAGATAATTTCAGCCGGGCCCCCGAAGCCCCGCGCCCCGCGCCGCCGGAAGGCCAGCGCAGGGACGAACAGCGGCCCCAGGGCCGGGAAAGCTACAGAGAAGCGCGCGGCGGCAGGGGTTCGCGCCCGCAGTACGGCGCACCGCGCAGAAATGAACAGCGCGCTGAGCGCGGGAATTCCGGTCCCGGGACGCAAGGCCAGGGAACAGGACACGCCCGTTTCGGTTCGCGGCCAGGCCGCGCACCGGGAGCCGGCAGGACAGGCGCCGGCCGCTATGGCGCAAGGCCCGGCCAGGATAGCCGGCGCCCCCAGGGCAACTCCCGCCCTTCGATAGTGAGCCCCTCGCCGTATTTTGACAACGAGGCGCCCCGGCACAGCAGGCCGTCCTACGGCCGCAGCCCTTCGGCGCATGGCCCCAGACCGGCGGCGCCCAGGCAAGCCGAGGCGCCCAAGCCGCAGCAGGGCAGCTGGTTCTCCCGGTTCCTGAAAAAGAAAAAATCCGATTACAAGGGCGAATAGCCCGGTGTAAAAGCTGGCAGCACAACGACCCCCCGCGCCGGGGGGTCGTTTTTGGGGCGGCCTTCCTTATATAATCCCTGGGACAAACACAACGGCCCCGGCAACCACCCCGGCCCCTGGAATCCCAATCCGTGGATACCGCCCCAGCCCAACCCCTGCCAGGAGCTGCGCAGCTTCAGTTCCCAGAGCGGCATGTTCACTTACTCCAGCGACGCCCGCGCCGGCCTGGACACTGCCGCCCAGACACTGGTCCGCCACGGGAAACTGGTGCTGGAAGCCCGCCTTAACGGCAACAGCTTCTCTGTCAGCTACCTGGAAAGGGTATATTGAAACCAGTTAACACCCTGAACGCAAGGCGCGGCCCGAAGGCCGCGCCTTTTGTTTTATATAATTCCAATAGTGGGAGATCCGGAGGAAAACGATCATGGCTGATAAAACGAATGGCGCGCAGTGGGACCTTACAAGTTACTTCCCGTCCTTCAACGGGCCGGAGATGAAAAAATTTAAAGTAAAACTGGCCGCCGACATTTCGGCGCTGCAGAAAAAGGCGGCAAAACTGGCCCCGCTTTCGGCAAAGACCGCCGGCGCCTGGGAAAAACTGCTGCTGGCCGCCGAAGACGCCGAAGCCCGCCTGGGACATATCATGTCCTACGTCAACTGCCTTGAGTCCGCGCACGCGGACAAGGACGAATATTCGGCCGAGAGCGCCAAACTTTACGCGCTGGCCGCCGAGTATTCCAAGTTCGGCGTCGACATGCTGCGCGCCTTCAAGGACGCGCCGGAAACGGTCTTTTCCGCTTTCATAAAACGCGCGGCGCTCAAAGAAGTGGCGCACGCGCTCAAGCGGGCGCGCGAACAGGCCCGGCGCACCATGAGCCCCGCGGAGGAAAAACTGGCCGCGGACCTGGGCACCGACGGCTTCCAGTCCTGGAGCCGCCTGTACAACAAGATCTCCGGCAAGCTGGAATTCGACATGCAGTGGCCCGACGGAAAAAAGGAGCGCCTGCCCATCTCGCGCTGGCGCGCGCTGATGTCGGACCCGGACCGCAAAGTGGGCCGCGCCGCCTTCGAGGGGGGGAATAAGGCCTGGGCCGGCATCGAAGACGCCTGCGCCGCCGCCCTCAACGCGCTGGCCGGCACCCGCTTCACGCTTTACCGCCGCCGGGGCGTAAAGCATTTCCTGGACCAGGCCCTGTTCGGCGCGGGCATAAAGCGCCGCACGCTGGACGCCATGTACGCCGCCGTGCATAAGAACATCGAGCCCGTGCGCGAGATCCTGAGGGTCAAAGCCGCGGCCATGGGCCGCAAAGGCATCGCGTTCTTCGAGCGCGAAGCGCCCCTGCCGCTCAAGGATTCAAAACATTACACCTGGCCGGAAGGCTCGGCCAAGGTCGGCGCGGCGTTCGGCAGGATATATCCCGCGCTGGGGGACTATTACCAGAACTTTATCAAGAAGAACTGGCTGGAAAGCGAAGCCCGCAGCGGCAAGCGCCCCGGCGCTTTCTGCACGGGCTCGCAGGTTACCGGCGAACAGCGCGTCTATACCACCTTCAACGGCGCGCTGGGCGATATCAACACCGTCGCCCACGAGATGGGCCACGCCTGGCACGGGCACCTGCTGAAGGATATGCGCCCCTGGGCCACCGAGTACCCGATGCCGCTGGCCGAGACCGCCTCAATCTTCGGCGAGCACCTGCTGGCCGAAGGCATACAGGCCGACCCGGAAGTCAGCGAGGCGCAGAAGCTGATAATGCTCGACGAATACCTTACCGGCGCCGCGGTGACCATCCTCGACATCACCGTGCGCTTTGAGTTCGAGAAGGCTTTTTACGAGGAGCGGCAGAAAGGCGAAGTGCCGGTGGCGCGCCTCAGGGAACTGATGACGGCCGCGCAGCGGCGCATTTTCGGCGACACGCTGGAACCGGGCGGCGAAGATCCCCTGTTCTGGGCCTCGAAACTGCATTTCTATATTTCGGGGGTTTCTTTCTACAACTTCCCGTACACCTTCGGCTTCCTGCTGGCGGCCACGCTGTTCACAAAATTCAAAGCCGAAGGGCCCGCTTTCCTGCCCAAGTACGAAGCTTTCCTGCGCCTGACCGGTTCCGATACGGCCGAGGCGGTGGCGCGGCGCAGCCTGGGCGCGGACATAGGCGACCCGGCTTTCTGGGCCACGGCGATAAAAGGCCTGGCCGCACCGCTGGCGCGCTACAAGAAACTCCTGGAAGCTTCCAAGGCGGCCGTATGAGGAGAGGACAACTCGCCGCCGCCTGCCTGCTCACGCTTTTCGGCGCCGTGCCGGCGCGCGCCCAGTCGCGCACGCAGGACCTGCGCCCGAAACCGCCCGAATACTGGGCCTCCGGCAAATACACGCTGGACGCCACGCTCAGCGGCGCGTACCTTAAAGGCAATGTGGACAATACCTCCGTCGCCGGCGGGCTGAATTACATGGCCCGCCCCGCCGAAAAGCACCAGTTCTCCATAGAAAGCAACGCCAGTTACGCGTCTTTCAATGACCGCATCCTGCTGGACAACCTCAAAGCCTCGGGACTTTACGCTTATACGCTAAAGCCGCATTTAAACCTGTTCGCCGCCAGCACCCACGCCAAGAACCGCTCGATCAAGCTCGATTACCGCACCACCAACGGCATCGGCTTGTGCGTGCACGGTTTTCTGCCCGAAACCTTCAGCCCCCTGCTGCTGAGCCTGGCGCTTACGCCCGAACAGGAATCCTACTCCGACGGGAAATCGGAGAGCGCCACCCGCGCCATGCTGCGCCTGAACTTCAAAGCCCCGCTCAACGACTACGCGGCGCTGGGCGCCGACTTCGCGTATACCCCCGACCTGGCGGAATTCTCCGACTACAGGTTCTACGGGGAGACTTATTTCCAGTTCAAGATAACCCCGGAAACGCTGTTCTTCCGCGTTACGTTCTCCGACGAATACGACGCCATGCCGCGCCCCGGCGTGAAGAAGAACGACTTCGCGGTAAATTACTCGGTAGGCCTGCACCTGGGGAAATAGCATGGAACTCCGCTTCGGGAAATACGCACTGCGGCCTTTCAGGAAAGGGGACGAGCCCTCCCTGGCCGAAAACATCAGCGACAAAAAAATAGCCCGCTATACGCTGCATATCGCCTATCCCTATACGGCGGAGAACGCCGCGCTCTGGGTGGACTACAACCGCATGCTGGCCCGAAAAAAAGATAAAAAGCAGCTGCACCTGGCGCTGGACCTGGACGGCCTGGTGATCGGCGGCCTGGGCCTGGCCAATATCAACGGGCACCGCGCGGAGCTGTGTTACTGGCTGGGGGTAAAATACTGGGGCGGGGGGATAATGACCGCCGCGGTAAGATCGCTTACGAAATACGCGCTGGAAGAACTCGCCCTGCGCCGGGTCTACGCGCAAGTGGTCCCGGCCAACAAAGCCTCGTCGCGCGTACTTGAAAAAGCCGGGTACAAATACGAGGGGCGGCTGCGCAAACACGAAATGAAACTCGGCAAGCCGGTGGACCTGCTGCTTTACGCCAAAGTGCGCTAGCAGCCCGCCGCAAATAAAAAAGCCCCGGTCCGCCGGGGCTTTTTTATTTACAGGGGGGAAAACTACAGCTTGGCGCCGCACTCGCCGCAGAACTTTGCGCCCTGCTGGTTCTTGGCGCCGCAACCAGGGCATTTAGGCATTTCCAGCGAGAAACCGCAATTGCCGCAGAATTTGGTTTCGCCGGCCGGCTTACCGCACTTGGGGCAAAGGGTCTGTTTGCTCTCTATCTTGCCCGTGAAGACCGGCGTAGCCTGGGCCGACGCCTCTATGTCCTGCACCATTTTTTTGGACCGGGCCGCGGCCACTTCCACATTGGACCTGGGCGCGTCCGCCACGCACAGGCCTTCCTGCTCGTTCCAGCAGGTTTCGCAATGCCACTTATTGCATTTAGGGCAGCGCCGGAAATGGCCCTTGGCCTCGTCCTGCGCGGCCTCGAAAGCCTTATCGTGCTCTTTGTGCCAGTCCGGGGACATGCCGCCGAAGCGCTCGCGTATCGCGTCGGCGCCGCGCTCCAGGCCGCCCAGGTTGGCCCCGGTCAGCTGGGAGACCACGCCCAGCATATCGCCCAGGCCCTTGAAGAATTTTCCTTTCTTGAAAGTGGACGACTCGATGAAGCGGGTCTTGAGCCCCTCGCGGCAGGTATCGCAGAAGAAAGTGAACTGGAAGCCGGCTTCCGTGCTGTTGTCGGCGAAGTTGCTGGTAAAGCCTATATGGTTCTCTGGCATGCGTCTCCTCTGCGTGCGCGGGGGGCGGTCAATCGTCCGTGGTCACGCCGTTGAACAAATTGCGGTTAAGAGAGGTCTCCCCTTCGGCGGAATTCTCCGCGGGCATCACATGCGTCCAGTATTTGGGGCTGATCATGGTGCCGGTGTTGAGCATCCGCTGGTCGGCGGAGTAGATAACGTTGCAGTCGCGTTTATAAGGCATTTCCGGGCAGCCGAACTTGCTGAAAACGGCGTAGCGGAAATCGAAGCCGCCGTTTCCGGCGGTGGCCCTGCCCTGGGACGAGAAATACTTGAAGCCGACCACGGAAGTGTTATACTCCGCCTGCAGTTCGCCTTTAGCGTTGATGAAGCCCAGGAAGGTCACGGCATGCCCCGTTTTGGTGGTGCGGTTGATGTTCACGAAAGCGCCGGGCTTGAGCTGTTCGAAGACCGTGCGCTCGCCCATGCCGAAGTTGATCAGCGCGTCGGCGGTGCCGTTGGCGTTGAATTTCGGATTGACCCAGATATGCCCCTTGATATCGGTGACGTTCAGGCCCTCGAAGCTCTTCTTGGGCAGGTAATCATAGACGGAATAGTCGCCGGTTTCCCTGGCATAGATATCAT
Organism: Elusimicrobiales bacterium; assembly: GCA_035353595.1. Lineage (GTDB taxonomy): Bacteria > Elusimicrobiota > Elusimicrobia > Elusimicrobiales > UBA9959 > UBA9959. The sequence goes on from DAOPZW010000043.1 coordinate 8,912, forward strand.
AGGCGGTCAGGATCACTTCCATCTGCGCCGCTACGCACATGGTCAGCGGGGCGTGCCGCGCGGGAATGACGCCGAAGGTATGATAGCGGATATCGTGCGTCAGGATGGAATTGATGTCGTAGCCGAGCAGGCCATAGTTGGCGTAAAGTTCGGCGACGGCCTTTAAGACGTAGGGACTGAAGTAACGGTCGGCGGGCTGGGCATCCGTGCGCAGCGGTATAACCACCATGCCCGAGGGAGGGGGAGGCTGTAAGGCGCTGATAGCTTCAAGGTTCACGCTTTCCAGCGCCAGCGGCGCTTCGGCGGCGGACGCGGCGCCTGAGAACAGGAACACAAGTGGTGCGAAGATCTTCAGCATGGCATCTCCTTAACAGCGCGACTGCGTTAAATTATACAAATTCAAACCCGGTTCCGGGCGGACGGCTTATACCGGTTTCGGCGTCACGCCCTTCACGCAGATGCTGGTATTGCGCTTGCCTTTGGCGAGCACCAGGTCGTAAACCGTCTTGGAATCCGCTTTCGACAGGCGGATGCAGCCGTGGGAGGCCGGCCGCCCCAGCATGGCTTCGGCGTTGGTGCCGTGGATCGCGATATTGCCATTGAAGAAGACGCTGTTGGGCATGGGCGCTTTGTTGTAAAGGCTGGAATAATGCATGGCCTCGATAAAGTCGGGGGCGTAGCATTTGCCGCTGCCGGGCGTGCCGTGTTCGGGCGCCAGGCCGGAGGAGATCTTGAACTCTTTGGCGGTGTCGGAGGACACCAGGACCAGGCGCTGGCGGCTGAGGTCCACCGTAATGCGCACCGCGGCGTTCTGTATCCTGTCCTGGTCGGTCAGGACATAGCGGCTCACGGGCAGGTCGAAAGCCAGGCCCACTTCATAGGGCGTATGCTCGTCGATGAATTTGGCTGGATCGGCGGCAGCCTCCGCGCGCAGCCGGCGCGTCAATTCGTCAGTTCCCGGGCTCTTATTCGGGACGGGGACGGGAAAATTTTCCGCCGGCGCCGCGACCGCGTCGGGCGAACCCAAACCGGCAAGTTCTTTTTGAAGATCGGCCGGGTCCAGGGCGGACGCCAGGCCTGCGCTTGAAACGAACAGAACCAGGGAAAGTATCGTTCTTATCACTTTTATCCTCCGCGGCCTTAGATTCCGGCGGCAAACCGCGCCGCCCGCAACAATAATATAGCGCATAAAAGCCCCGCGCGCATGAGCCGAACGGGGCAGCCCCGGAGATCTTCTGCTTACCCCGGCCTAGGCCTTTTGTCCCGGCGGCGGCAGGCCGCCGTGTAATACTTTTTCCGCCGCCGCGTATTTACTAGTATGAGAGGTATGGCGGAACCGACAGATTTCTCCGGGCTGTATGATCTGCATTTCAAAAAGGTCTACAACTATGTGCGCTACCGCGTAAGGCTGCCGGAAGCCGCCGACGACGTTACCGGGAAGGTCTTTGAAGCGGCGCTGGAGAAACTGGACAGCTACGACCCCGCCCGCGCGCCGGTACAGGTGTGGCTGTTCGGCATAGCGCGCAACGCGGTGGCCGACTGGTTCAGGGCGCGCAGCCGCGTGGAAGAGGTTTATATGGAAGATATAGAACAGCAGCCAGGCCGCGAGCCGCGCATCGAGAACGTCCTGGAAGAAAAGGAGGACGGCGACCGGCTCCTTAAAGCCGTAGCGGCGCTGGATCCGCGCGCGCGGGACATCATAGCTCTTAAGTTCAGTTCCGGCATGACCAACCGCGACATAGCGGGCGTAACGGGTCTGGGCGAGAGCAATATAGGAGTGATCATCTACCGGGCCGTAAAGACTTTGCAGCAAAAGCTGGCGGGGAAGGAACTATGAACGGCAACGATACGATCGAACGGTTCAACGCCGAACTCGACGGGCTACTCTCCGGGGCGGGCGGGGCCGCCGCGTCCGCGGACCCCGCCGCCCTGGAATTCGCCCGAAAACTGGCAGGCGCGGATTTCAGCGCGGAGTCGAAGATACAGCGCTCGCTGCGGGCCCGGCTGCTGGAGAAACTGCCGGTTAGCGGTGCGGACAAGCCGGCCAAACCGTTCAGTTTCGGCTTCGGAACTTTCCTGCAGGCCGCGCTGGCGGCCGCCTGCCTGCTGCTGATAGCGCTGCCGCTGACGCGCCGCGACACGCCCCGGCGGGCGGAAGTTCCGCCCAGGCCGGCGCCGCGGGTTCCTGCCGCCGCAGCGGCAGCAATGCCGGCCGCCCCGCCGCCCGCCGCCCCGGCCGCCCACGCGGAGCCCGCCGGGCCCGGCGGCCTGTTCCACAGCGTTCCCATGGCCGCGCTGAGCGGCGGCCGGGAGCAGGAGTTCCCCATAAAGACCACCAAGGGCGAATTCCCCATAACGCTGCGGGAAGGCCGCAAAACAGGCGGGCCGAACGAAGCGGCGGTAACCTGGGAAACCGAAAACGCCGTCTTTATACTTGAACGGCGCATAATAACCGCGGATGAACTTTTTGAAAGGAAAGCTATATAGGAGGCTGTATGAAACTAAGGAACATACTCGGCGTGTGCGCAATTCTGCTGGCGGCGCCGGCGCTGTACGCGCAGGAAAAGCCCGCCGAAGCCGTGCCGTCGCAAACCGGGCTGGCGGCCGGCTACCGCGCCACGGCCCTGCCGGTGCCCGGCCACCAGCTGCTCTATGTAAAAGAGGGGGACCGCATAGACCTGTTGGTGACCTTCGAAGCCGTAACGGGGCGGAAAGAAAGCCTCTCGGTCAGTTCCTCCACGCTCAAATCGGCTCCTGGGAAGGATCCCGCCGGCACAGCGCCGAAGGACGGCGGGAAAGAGATAAAAGAAAAGATGACGGCTACCATCTTGCAGAATATCGTAGTCTTAAATGTGCGCAAGCCCGCAAAGCTGGAAGACCTGGGCGCCATAGAACTGCTGCTCAACCCCAACGAGGCGCAGTACGCCGCGCTGAGCGTGGCCAAAGCCAGCAACATCAACATCTCCGTGCGCGCTCCCGGCGATACGGAATTGCATCCCATGGAAATGGCCAGTTTCCGCAGGTTGATAAGGTAAAGGCAGGCGACGGAGGAAATTATGAGAACCTTAAATACGTTTCTCCTTACGGCAATTCTCTCGGGCGCAGGCGCACTCTGCGCGTACGCCGCCCCGGCGCCGCTCAGCGCCGAAGAGCTGCGTTGCGCGGCCGAGGAGATGCAGCTGTTCTACTATTATCTGGCAGCGGACGGAGCGGAAGTGAAAGCGCGCAGTTCCGGCTGCGGCGGGCCGGACCCTGACGGGAAAATGCCCGGCTGGCTGCAGACGGCCCGCCCCGCCATGCTGGAGCGTAAAGTCTGGAAAGATCCGGAAGATGGCGACCTTAGCGAAGCTGCCGTCTGGCAGGCTCCGGCCTCCATCCTCTACGAGTTCGCCAATAAAGCGCAGCAGACCGTGCCGGGAACCAGCACAGGGCCGGCCGTCACGCCTTTCGCCTACGAACGCGAATACTACGACCTGCTTACGCGGCTTATCCTGAGCACGGACCGCATCGCGCGGGCTAGACTGGAAGCTTCGTTCGAGGGCAGGGGCGCGGCCATGCTTTCCACGCTGGACCTGGCGCTGGAACAGCTGGACGGCCTTACAGAAGCCCTGTCGGGCCGCAGCGACGAGGCATACTACAAAAGCGCCGGGACGCTGGCTAAACTCAGCCGGGAGTTTTTCGCGCAGCTGTTCTCGCCGCCGGCCAAAGGCAAAGTGTATAGATCCGCCTATCTGCCGAAACCCAGGATAATGCCGGGCTACAGGGGGATGAGCCTGCCCGTCTCCGGCTACCAGACGCTGTTCCTGGCGGCCGGGGACCGCGTGGACATGCTGGTGACCTTCGAGGCCGTAATGGGCGGCAAGGAACCAAGGACCGAAATGGTGACGGCGACCATACTGCAGAACATCATAGTCCTAAATGTAACGAGCCCGGAAAGCATGGACGGGCCCGGCGTAGTGCAGCTGCTGTGCAATCCCAACGAGGCGCAATACGCCGCGCTGAGCCTGGCGCAGGGCAAACGGATCAACATTACGCGCCGCGCGCCGGGGGACACGCAGCTGAGCCCGATGGAAATAGCCAGTTTCAAGAAACTTTTACGGTAGAGCCGGGTACAGCCGGCGGACAAGGATGCGCTATGAGGCACTGCTGCGGCCTGTTAACGATGTGCTTGTTCCTGCCCTGCCCCGGGCCGTCGGCCGCGGGGCAGGAGCTGCCGGTTTTCATGCTAAACTCGACGCGGGCGCGGGATATACGGGTATCGGAAATCCCGCTATACGGCCCGCCCCCGTCGCCGCCGAAAAACACGGGCCGGCAGCCGGGCGTCACAGCCGCGCGGGGGCTTCCCCCGGCGCCGGAAGAACGGTACCCGCTGTACCGCCCGTACCGGCAGGGGTTCGTAAAGATGCCCGGCGGCCTTTTGCGCACGCGCCTGGGAGCGGGGGGCGAGCAGGGGACGGACAATATCCGTTTCACCGGCAGCACAAGGCTGACCGTCGACGGGGAGAACGGCCGGGCGGAGATAAGGTTCCCGGCCGCGCTGTTCGAGGACCCGCTGCCCGGCGACGAAGTCCTGTTCTATATAAAAACTTCCACGGAAAGTTCGCGGCCGGAACTTTCCTGGGCCGCCGTGCTCTGCTCCGGTGACGGTTATCTGGGCTACAAAGGCTACAGCCTGAAGCTGCCGGAAGCGGCGGGGGATTTTTCGATGAGCGAAACCCTGGCCCTGGGCGGCAGGAAGCTGATACTGGGGGAAACCCATCCCTGGCTTATCCCGGCCCGGCGGGGGCTTTATGGCCCGCCGGCGCAGCTGAACCGCCGTGAGTCGGCTTATCTTTGTTCGGGCGATTTCCGCAGGCGGATGCGGGACTTCACCGTCAGAGCCCTGCCGCGGCAGCTGGACCGGTTCCACCTTGCATACAATTCACGGGACAACTCGCTGCAGATAACGTGGGAAAGCGGCGGGGAGAAATAAAGCGCTGCGCGGTCAGTCGATCCTGCCGATCAGGCGCAGGATGCCGTCGAGGATAGTCAGCGGATGGGGAGGGCAGCCCGGGATATAGAGATCGACGGGGATGTCCGCGGGGATACCGGGGCACTCTTCGTGTCCCGCATAAGGCCCGCCGGCGATGGCGCAGGCCCCGCAGGCGATGACCACCTTGGGCCCCGGCACCGCGTCGTAAGTCTTGCGCAGGGCCAGCGCCATGTTCTTAGTGACCGGCCCGGTCACCAGCAGGCCGTCGGCGTGCCGCGGCGACGCCACGAACTGCACGCCGAAGCGGCCCATATCGAAAGCCAAAGTCCCCAGCACATTGCAATCAGCCTCGCAGGCCGCGCAGCCGCCCGCGCTCACCTGCCGCAGCCGGAGCGAGCGGCCCAGGATCCTCCTGAGGTCGGCGGCGACAGGTTCGGGCCGCTTATAATGACCGGTGCCCGCAACCAAGTCCCCGCGCGAGCCGGCGCAAAGCTTATAGTTCGAAGTGAACTCCACCGCGTCCGGCGCCGCCTTGGCGCAGGCGCCGCAGAAAATACAGCGCCCCAGGTCCAGCCCGCCGCCGGGGCCCGCCGTAACGGCGCCGTAGGGACAGGCCGCCGCCGCCTTTTCAAGCTCCAGCGTTTTAACCCAGGGCAGGCCCAGGCCGCGCGCTGGCAGTTTAAGGTCCGGAGACGGGAACTCCATGGTCCGGTACCCCTGCTTCAGCCGCGCGATAATTTCTTTGAACATAAAACCTTCCGCTCTTTCTGATTCCCGGTCCTCTATTACAGATCGTGCCCGCAGTAAGACAGGTTGAAACTCTTGTTGCACAGCGGGAAATCCGAGATCTCGCCGTTGCGCAGGGCCATGGCCAGCCCCATCCAGTTATGGAAGGACGGGTCCACTACCTTGTAATACCGGAAGCGCCCGTCGCTGCCGGTCAGGGCCGCGTGGCAGATCTGCCCGCGCCAGCCCTCGACCAGCGAAACAGCCGCGCTGCCCGGCTTAAGCGGCCCGCAGGGCGCCTCCACCGGCCCCGCGGGCAGCGCGTCCAGCCAGCCGCCGATCAGCTGCGCCGATTTCTGGATCTCGGCCCAGCGCACATAGGCGCGCGCGTACACGTCGCCCCTGCCGGAGGCGGACAGCGTAAAATCATGGTAAGGCCCGTAGGGGAAATTGCGGCGGGTGTCCAGCGGGATGCCGCAGGCCCGGGCCACCGGCCCCACCAGGCCCAGCCCGCGCGCGGCGTCGGCCAGCACCAGCCCGGTGGCGTCGAAGCGGTCCACCACCGAATTGGTTTTCCATAACAGCGAAACCGCGGTCTCGACATCGCGGAAGACGTCGTCGAGCCGGAGCTTGAGCTCTTTTCGGAGCGTACCGCTCAGATCGAAGTTGACGCCGCCGGGCTTGAACATGTTCCTGCCGAAACGGTTGCCGCAGAGCAGCGCCGTCATGTTGAGGAACTCCCCGCGCAGGCGGCCGCAGAAAGAGGCGGTGGGCAGGTAGGCCACGTCGCCGGACAGCGCGCCCAGGTCCCCGGTATGGTTGGCCAGCCGCTCCAGCTCCAGCATGATGCCGCGCAGCGCCTGAGCCCTGGGCGGGACCTCGGTGCCGGACAGCATTTCCAGCGCGCCGCAATAAGCCCAGGCGTGGCCCGCCGTGGTGTCGCCGGCCAGGGTTTCGGCGTAATGGATGCCGCGGGCGTCGGGACCGGCGGCCAGCCTGCGTTCTACCCCGCGGTGCTGGTAGCCCAGCGCTATCTCCAGGTGGAAAACTTTTTCGCCGTGGCACTGGAAACGGAAATGGCCCGGCTCGATAACGCCGGCGTGCACCGGCCCCACGGCTACTTCGTGCACCTCGCTGCCGTGCACGCGGAAATAGTCCATAACGCCGGGCTTAACGGCGCCGCCGGGGAACCGCACCGGCTTCAGCCAGGGATGCCCTTCCGGCTTGAGGCCGGTAAGCTCATAGATCTCCCGTTCAAAAAGATGCAGCTGAGGCAGTTCCGCGGTGAGCGAAGGGAAAGAGCCGGCAGCCATGGCAGACACCAGTTCCAGGCGGCCCTCGGCGTCCCAGGCGATAACGATCACCAGCCTGAAGGCCCCTTCCTCGGGAACGGCGAAGAACGCCGCCGCGCGCCCGCCGGAACGGAGCTTAAAGGTGACGTTCTTGGCGAACTCCTCGATAGGGAGGAGAAGGATACTTTCCAGGGGCACAAGCGGGATGCTCACGGAGCCCTCCTTATCAGGAACTGCGCGCCGTTAAGCAGCGCGTCCAGCCACGCCGGCACGTAAAGGCCGAGGGCCAGTACGCAGCAGAAGAAGATGCAAACGGGCCAGACCATGCCGCCGGGCTCGGTGAAAGGCTTTTCCTCGGGCGCCTGGCCTTCGCGGACGCCGAAAGTCATGTTCAGAAAAATGCGGGCGAGCCCCGCGAAAACGATGCCCAGGAAAACCAGGTAGACGCCGGCCACCAGGTATTTGCCGGAGGCCACGGCTTCATTAAGTATAAGGAATTTACCGAGAAAAATGCCGGAAGGCGGGGTGCCGGTTATCAGGAAGAAGCCGGTCAGCCACAGCGCGGCCGTCCGGGGGGCGCGGCCGAGCAGGCCTTTCACGTCGCTGATGCGCTTCGTCTTGTATGCCGCCAGGATGAGCCCCGAAGTGAAGAAGAGCCCGGCTTTGGTCAGGGAATGGCCGACGGCGTTGAGCAGCGCGCCGTAAACCGCGCCGCCGCCCAGCCCCGCGCCCAGCGCCAGGATCCCCATGTGCTCGATGCTGGAATAAGCCAGCAAGCGCTTATAATCCCGCTGTCCCAGGATGAACAAGCCCGAGGTTATCAGGGAAAGCAGGCCGAAAAGCGTCAGGATGCCGCCGGTGAAAGCGGCGAGGCCGGCCCCGGAACAGATCTGTACGGCGCGCAGGATACCCAGGAAAGCGCAGTTCAGGAGCGCGCCGCTGAGCAGGGCGGAGACCAGCGCGGGGGCTTCGCTGTGAGCGTCGGGCAGCCAGGTATGGAAGGGGGCGAGGCCCATCTTGGTGCCGTAGCCGACGAACAGGAAAAGGAAAGCGGCTTTGAGCAGGGGCTTGTCCAGCAGGGCCGCGCCGCCCAGCAGCGCTTCGAGGTTCAGCCCCAGGTCGTGCTTCAGCCCGGCCGCGCCGAGGAACAGATTGCCCATCAGGGCCAGGGCTATGCCCACCGAGCAGATAAGCAGGTATTTCCAGGTAGCTTCCAGCGAACGTTTGTGGCGGTGGAAATAAATAAGCGGGGCGCTTAAAAGGGTAGTGGCTTCCACCGACGCCCAGAGTATGCCCAGGTTGCGGCTGGCCGTCACCGCGGTCATGGCGGAGAGGAACAGCAGCAGGCAGCCGGTGAAAACCGCCTCGGGCGCGTTATTAAAAATAAAGCCCTCGTCCGCTTCCTCGCCCGGATCGCGCTTTTCCAGCTCCAGGTAGCACACGGCGTAAACGGCGGCGCCCAGGAACAGCACCGAGGTGATGCCCAGGAAGATAAAGCCCAGTTCGTCGAGGCCGAACCACTCGCCGGCCGCGGCCGTTCCAAGGCCGAAGCGCGGGTGCAAGCGGAGGATAAAAAGCGCGGCGGTCAGCGCCGTATGGCCGGCGGCGGTCCAGAGCAGCAGGCGGCGGCGCGCCGCGTCGTCTTTCACGATGAAGGCGTAAAGGCCGGCGAGCAGCGGCAGCGTCAGCAGGGCCGTCACCATTTGGCGTCCTCCGGCCGGTGCCAGTCGGTCAGCTCCGCCATCTGGTCGGTATCGATATGGTCGAACTCGCGGCTGATGTGGAAGATGGCGATGCCCATCACGAACACGGCGACAAAAACGTCCAGCAGGATGGCCAGCTCGACCATAAGGGGCTGCTCCACGAACAGGGCCAGCCCGAAAATATAGATGCCGTTCTCGATGACCAGGTAGCCCAGCACCTGGGTGATGGCCTTGGCGCGCGTGGTGATAAGCAGGAAGCCGGTGAAGATGGTGGCCAGCGACGCCGGGATGATGAACGCCACGCCGGAATGCGGCAGCGGCAGGCGCGACCCCAGCCAGGACGACGCCGCGAAAGCGCCCAGGCAGAGCATGATAGAGGCCGGGTAGCCGATCAGCGGGTCGACGTCCCTGCGGGCGCCGGTTTTCTCCCGGGCGCGGAACATCAGCCAGGGGAAGACAACGCCCTTGAGCAGGATGATAAAACCGGCGAAAGCCATGGCGCGGCCGCGCACCCCGCCGGAGGCCAGCAGCGGCAGCAGGCCCGCCGCCACGCCCTGGAAGGCGGCCAGGCGGATGCAGAGAGAGAGCGAACCGGAGACCGCCAGGGCCAGGTTGAGGAGGATGATGACTACTATGGTAAGTTCGGCAAAAGTGTTCATAGCTTGGACTTCGATCCCTACCTTCCCGTCTGGAACAGCAAAGCCAGCACGGAAAAAACCAGCGCGCCCATTAAAAGATACTGCACCTTTATCATGCGCAGCCGCGCCATCACGGATTCTATCGTACCGATGCCCGCCGCGATGACGCCCATCATCCCGAGGAAAGCCGCCCCGTCGTAGAACCAGGAGCCGGAATGGCGCGGCAGGACGGCGCTGGCGATCAGCGCCCCGAAGAACCACAGCTTGAGCGACGCGCCGTAGAGGATGTAGGCCAGGTCCGGGCCGCTGTGGTCCAGCACCATCACCTCGTGCACCATGGTCAGCTCTAGGTGGGTGTTGGGATCGTCCACCGGCACGCGGGAATTTTCGGCCAGCAGGATAATGAACAGCGCGGCGGTCAGCAGCAGCAGGGCCGGCGCGGCGGCCTGCCAGGACGCGGGCTCCAGGGCCAGGAACATGCCGGCCAGCGAAAGCTTCCCGGTAGCCTTGGACAGCGCGGCCAGCGCCAGGAAAAAAGCGGGCTCGGCGAAGACCGCGAACTGCACTTCGCGGCTGGCGCCCATGCCTTCGAAACTGGAGCCGGTATCCAGCGCGGCCAGCACGGTGAAGAAACGGCCGAGGCCGAGCAGATAGATAAGGAAGATAAAATCGCCGTCGAAGACCAGGAAGCCGGGCCGCCCGGCGAAAGGCAGCGCGGCCAGCGCGCACAGCACCGCGCTTAAGCCGATTATCGGCCCGGCCCGGAACAACCAGGTGGTGGTGCGGCTGTAGACGGGGGCCTTGTAGCTTAATTTGTAAAGGTCGAAATAAAGCTGCAGCAGGGGCTGGCCGCGGCGCCCGGCGAAATACGCCTTGACGCGGTTGATCACGCCCAGCAGGAGCGGGGAAAGAATTATTACCGCAAGGTATTGGATAAGCGGCTTTATAATTTCCATAGGAGCAGGGCCATCAGGGCCGCCACGATATACAGGATGTAAAATTGCAGGCGCCCGTGCTGCAGCCAGCTGAAGCGGAAAGCCAGGCCGCGCAGGCGCACGAAGACCGGGGCGTATAAATGGTCGAAGACCACGGCCCGCGCCTCGCTGGAGAAAGAAGCCTTGCCGGGAAAATAACCGGCGATCACAGGGAAACTAAGCGCCTTGCGCAGCAGCGGCTGGAAGAAAGCCGTGAGCGGCTGGGAGAAAGAAGAGGCCCCGTACTGCATGCGCGCCGACGGCGCGGCATAGCCGCAATCCCAGGTAGGACCCTGCGCGCAACTGCGGCCGGCCAGGACGAACCGGCGCTTCGACGCAATTATCCACGCGATGGCGGCCAGCGCGAGGAAAGACGCGCTTACGTAAACGAGGGGTGCGGCGGCCGCGGCGCTGAAGTCGATGGTTGTCCGCAGGCCGAAGCCGGCCCCCAGGGCCGTTGAAACCGGCAATATAAGGAAAGGCGCCGCGAAGCCGGAAACGACGCAGGCGGCGGCCAGCGCAGCCATCCCGGCCGTCATCAGCGGGCCGGGCCGGTGCGCGTTGGCGGCGGCGGAGGTGCGCGGCTCGCCCAGGAAAACGGAACCGGCCGCTTTGGAGAAAACCGCCAGCGCCAGCGCCCCGGCCGCCGGGAGCACGGCCAGGACCAGCAGAGCGGCCAGCACGATGTTGGCGGGGCCGTTGAGCGCGCTGAAGGCGCCCAGGTAAATAAGGAATTCACCGGCGAACCCGTTGAGGGGGGGCAGCGCGCAGGCCGCGGCGGCGCCCAGCACGAACAGGGCCGCCGCGCGGGGCATTCTTTTTGAAAGCCCGCCCAGGGCTTCCATTTCTGCGGTGCCGGCGCCGTGCAGCACCGCGCCCGCGCCCATAAAAAGCAGCCCTTTGAACAGGGCGTGGTTCAGCACGTGCAGCAGCGCTCCGCCGAAAGCCAGGGCGGCCAGGCTGTGCTGGCCCAGCGCCCGGCCCAGCACGCCCAGCCCCAGCGCCAGCACTATGATGCCGATGTTCTCGATGCTTGAATATGCAAGCAGGCGCTTCAGGTCGTGCTGCGCGAGGGCGAAAACGGCCCCCAGCAGGCAGGAAATCAGTCCCGTTATTATCAGGGCCCAGCCCCACCAGGGCTCCCAGGGGCCGAGGAAACCAAGGGCGCGTATCAGCCCGTAAATGCCTGTCTTTATCATTACGCCGCTCATTACGGCGGACACATGGCTGGGCGCGGCGGGGTGTGCCTCCGGCAGCCAGACATGCAGCGGGATTATGCCGGCCTTAAGG
>DAOPZW010000044.1:0-20444 GCA_035353595.1 Elusimicrobiales bacterium
CGGCGGGCGGTGCGCTCTTACCGCACCTTTTCACCCTTACCCCTTGCGGGGCGGTATGTTCTCTGTGGCGCTGTCCGTCGGCGGGGGATCTGGCCCCCGCCTCCCGGCCTATGCCGCGCACATATTATGCTGCGCGGTTTGAACCGGCACCCTGCCCTGTGAAGTTCGGAAGTTCCTCCGCCGGGCTCGCGCCCGGCAGCGGCCCTCCGTCCGCGGTCTAAAAATCCTGTCTGCTCACCCGAAAACGGTGCGCTTAAGATAGAGCAGCCGCCGGCAGTCGGGGCAAATGGCGAAAGCGTCGTGTTTTTTCACGTCCACTATCTTCTGCGGCGTAAGGCCCATATGGCAGCCGCCGCAGGAGAACTTCCCCGTTTTCAGTTCCTCGTGCGCCTCGGCCACGGCGAGGCCGGCGCGCTTGACGCGCAAATGCTCGTATTTCTCCACCAGCGCCGGCGTTATGGCGGCGGCGGCGGCGGCCCGCTGAGCGGCGGCGGCGGCTATGCGGGATTCCAGCTCTTTGAGCCCTGCGCTCAGCCCGGCCACTTCCGCGTTCTTGGCGGCCTCGATCTGCTTCACTTCTTCTTTGAGGCGCGCGTCTTCCACCTTGGCCAGGTCTATTTCTTCCAGCAGGGTCAGCACCCGGGTCTCCAGCTCGTCTTTTTTATTTTTGCAGGTCTCTATTTCGCTGAGCAGGGCTTTAAAAGCGTTGTTATCCTTCACCGCGTTAAGGTCGCGCTGGTGCTTGCGTATGCCTTCGTCGGCTTCTCCGATCTCCAGCTCCGTGTTCTTTTTCTTCAGCTGCAGCGCCAGCAGCGCGTCGCGCGCCGCGCTCATGGAATTTTTCTTGACCTCGAAGGCGGCGTCCAGCGCCGCTATCTTTACGGGCACCTCCGCCGCGCGGGCGGCCAGGGCGTCCAGCGCCGTGTCCATGGCCTGCAGTTCCACCAGCGCTTTCACTTCCGTTGTCGGCAGTATGTCCATTTACCCTCGCTCCCCGCTGAGATTATTATGACAAAAGTTTAAGCCGCGCCCTGCTTAACGTTCTTTAAAATGGCGATGGCGGCGCGGCTGCGGTTGAGCGTGTAGAGGTGCAGCCCCGGTGCGCCCCGCTCCAGCAGTCCGCGCGCCTGGGCGGAGGCGTAATCCACGCTGAACTTGAACAGGCTTTCCTTGTCTCCGGCCCAGCGCTCCAGCCCGGCGCGCACCTCCGCCGGCACCGAAACCTTCATCAGGTTGGTCAGGTTCTCCAGCTGCTTGTAGCCGGTCAGCGGCATCAGGCCGGGCAATATCGGCACGTTTATGCCCGCAGCCGCCGTCTTCTCCAGGAAGCGGAAATAAAAATCATTGTCAAAGAAGAGCTGGGTTATCAGGTACTCCGCGCCGGCGGCCACCTTTTCCTTCAGATAACCGATGTCCGCTTCCAGCGTGGCGGCCTCGGGATGCTTTTCCGGGTAGCAGGCGCCGCCGATGGCAAAGTCGCCGGTTTTTTTCAGATCGGCCACCAGCTGCGTGGCATACTGGTATTCGCGCTTTACGGGAACGCCCTCGATATTGTGTATATCCCCGCGCAGGGCCAGTATATTCTTCACCCCCATCGCCTTCAGGCGCAGGCAGATCTCCTTTATCTCGGCCCTGGTATGCGCAACGCAGGTCAGATGCGCCACCGGCTCCAGCCCCAGCTCCGCCTTGAGCACGCCGCACAGCGCCACCGTGCGGTAAGGCATGGTGCCGTTGGACGAGTTGGTGACCGAGACGAAATCCGGGTTGAGCGCATTGAGCTCGCGCGCGGAGTCGAACAGCCGTTTGGCGTCCTCCTCGGTCTTGGGAGGATAGAATTCGAAAGAGTATATTTTACGCCCTGCGGTCAGGAATTCAGTTATTTTCATACGCTTACTGTGGGAAACCTATCCGGCCCGGGGGCCAGTAGGTGAACCAGGCTTTTCCTTTTATAAGACTCTCGGGCACGGGGCCCCAGTAGCGCGAATCGCAGGAGCGGTCGCGGTTGTCTCCCATCACCATGTAAAAACCGGGCGGCACCGTTACCGGCCCGAAATTATCCCGGATATAATCGGTGAACATCTTGCCGAGCATGCGGGTTTCCCAATACTTCTGGTAATCCGCCGGGCTGGTGTTGTTCGTGCCGCTGGGGTAGCGGAACTGGTCCACGTTCTGGGTATAGTCCTCCGCGGCCTGCACCCCGTTGACGAAAAGACGCCCGTCCCTGAGCTGCACCGTGTCGCCGGGCATGCCCACCACGCGCTTGATGAAATCTTTGCCGTACTGTATGCCGCCGCACTGGAATTCCCGCGGGTCCGTGGACGGGAACTGGAAGACCACGATATCGCCCCGCTGGACCTTGAAGAATTTCAGGACCTTCTTTTTCGTGTACGGGACGCGGACGCCGTAAATTATTTTATTCACGAACAGATGGTCTCCCACCAGGAAAGTCTTCTCCATGGAGCCGGACGGGATCTTGAACGCCTGCACGAACAGGTACATCACCACCGACGCCAGCAGCACGGCCGAAAAGACCGTCTCGGACCATTCCATGTCCTCTTTTATGACCTGGGGGGCGCCGTCCTTTACTTCCTCTTTTTTGTCCGGGCTTTTGAACCAGCCGTAAGCGGCGCCGCCCAGCGCCGCGATCAGCCCGTAGACCAGCTGGCGGCCCGTGAACAGCACCGCGGTCACCACGTCCCCGCGGCGGTTATCCAGGCTCACGGTCAGCAGCACCATGCCCACGAAGCCCACTATCCCGAAAAAGACGGAGTGCCAGGCCCGCGTGAACCGGGAGCCGGCGCCGAACTTTCCCTTGTCGCGGAAATGCTGCGTCAGGAAAAGGTGCGCGCCCATCAGGATGCCTATCCAGAAAAGTTTTTCTTCCATAAAATTATTTGATCGCCCTTGTTGTCTTAACCGCGTTCTCCGGCCCTTCCGCGCGCCCTTATTTGTCCTGGCTGATCTTCAGCAGCGACATGAACGCCTCCTGCGGTATCTCCACGGACCCCATCAGCTTCATCTTGCGCTTGCCTTCCTTCTGCGCTTCCAGCAGCTTGCGCTTGCGCGTGATGTCGCCGCCGTAGCACTTGGCCAGCACGTCCTTGCGCTGCGCGCCTATGGTCTCGCGCGCTATGATCTTGCCGTTGACCTGCGCCTGTACGGCTATCTCGAACATGTGCCGCGGGATCAGCTCCTTGAGCTTCTCGCAGAGAACGCGGGAATGGGCCAACGCCTTGGTCTTATGGGTGATGAACGACAGCGCGTCCACGGATTCGCCATGCAGCAGGATCTCTATCTTGACCATGTCCGAGCTGCGGTATTCATGCGGCTCGTAGTCGAAGGAAGCGTAGCCGCGCGACACGCTTTTGAGCTTGTCGTAGAAATCCAGGATGATCTCGCTGAGCGGCAGGTAGTACTCCACAATGACGCGGGTCGTGGAAATATACTCGATCCGGATATGCTCGCCGCGCTTCTCCTTGAGGAGGTTCATTATGCCCTCCATGTAGGTCAGCGGCGCGATGATATTGGCCTTCACGTACGGCTCCATGATGTCCATGACGTCGCCGTAATGCGGGAAATCGGCCGGGTTGGTCACCTCGACGTATTTTCCCTTCAGGCCCTGTTTGTCCTTAGCCTGCACCCTGTAGATAACGTTCGGGTTGGTGGCTATCAGCGGAATGTCGAACTCGCGCTCGATGCGCTCGCGGATGATGTCCAGGTGCAGCAAGCCCATGAAGCCCAGGCGGAAGCCGAACCCCAGCGCCTTGGAGGTCTCGCCCTGGAAGTTGAACGACGAGTCCGTGAGGTTCAGCTTTTCTATGGCGGTCTTGAGCGCGGTGTAATCCGTGGTGTTGACGGGGTAGAAACCGGCGAACACAACGGGGTTCACGTCCTTGTAGCCGGGCAGAGGGGCGTCTATCTCTTTCCCCTTTTCGTAAATGGTGTCGCCCATCTTGATCTCGTGGATATCGCGGATGCCGGCTACGATGTAGCCCACCTCCCCGGCCCCGATGGAATCCGACTTCACCAGTTTGGGCGAGAGGTAGCCGACCTCTTCCACCTTGTAGCTGGTCCCCTTGGAATAGAAGGTGATGTGCTTGCCCGCGGAGAGGGAGCCGTCCACCACGCGCGTGTAGATGACCACACCCTTGTACACGTCATAGAAGGAGTCGAAGACCAGCGCCTTCAGCGGACGGTCCGGGGAGCCGGCCGGCGGCGGGATCTCTTTTATGACCCGTTCCAGCACTTCGCGCGCGCCGCGGCCGTCCTTGGCGCTGATGCGCGAGGAGTCCTTGGGGTCCTTCAGCACTTCCCAGATCTGCTCCTCCGTGGCGTCGGGGTTGGCGTGCTCGAGATCTATCTTATTGATGACGGGGATGATGGTGAGCCCCAGGCTCTGCGCCAGGTGAGCGTGCGCCAGCGTCTGCGCCTCCACCCCCTGCGACGCGTCCACCAGCAGGATGGCGCCCTCGCAGGCGGCCATGGCGCGGGACACCTCGTAGGAGAAGTCCACGTGGCCCGGGGTGTCGATCAGGTTAAGGATATAATCCTCGCCGGAGTCGGACCTGTAGAGCATGCGCACGGCCTTGGCCTTGATGGTGATGCCGCGCTCGCGCTCCAGCTCCATGCCGTCCAAGAACTGCTCCTTCATCTGCCTGTCCGGCACCGTGTTTGTCAGCTGGATGAAACGGTCGGCCAGCGTGGATTTGCCGTGGTCGATATGGGCGATGATGCTGAAATTCCGTATGTTCATAGATGCGTACCGGGGAACGAAGTTCCGGCGGCCCTACTTGACCTCTTCCTCGACCAGCCGCCGTATTTCCGCGGCGGTGGGCATGGCCAGCACCCGCTGGGCCAGGCCCGAGAACTTCTCAAAATTCATGCCGCGCACCGCGGCCTTGGCGCGCAGGTAGATCTTGGGCGGCACGGACAGCACGTCCACGCCCATCCCGACCAGCAGCGGGATGGCGAACGGGTCCGAAGCCATCTCGCCGCAGACGCTCACCGGCTTGCCCTTCTTGTGCGCCGTCTGCACCACCAGGTTAATCACGCGCAGCACGGCAGGGTGGAAAGGCTCGTAAAGCTCGGACACGTACTGGTTGATGCGGTCCACGGCCAGGATATACTGCACCAGGTCATTGGTCCCGATGGAGACGAAATCTATCTCCGGCAGCAGCGAATCCAGGATGATGGCCGCCGCCGGGATCTCCACCATAACTCCGAAAGCCGGGACGTGTTTTACGGCAAAGCCTTCCTCCGCCAGCTCCGCCCGCACGTCCAAGGCTATCTTCTTTACCGCCATCAGCTCGTCCAGCGAGGACAGCATGGGGATCATGATCTTGATATTGCCTTCCGTATTGGACTTATAGATCGCCCGCAGCTGGGTCTTAAGCAGCTCCGGGTACTTGATGAACAGGCGTATGCCGCGGAAGCCCATGAACGGGTTCTGCTCGTCCTTGAGCCCCTTGATGCCCAGCTGCGTCGCGCGGTCTCCGCCGATGTCGGCCGTGCGGATGACCAGCGGCATGGCGGGCGCCGCCTTCACCACGGCGGAATAAGCCTTGATCTGCTCGGCCTCGGAGGGGACCGAGGCGCGGTTCATATAAAGCGATTCGGTGCGGTAAAGCCCCACGCCCTCGGCCTTGACGGCGGCCAGCGTGGGCGCGTCGGCGGAGGAGTCGAGGTTGGCCATCAGGCTGATCTTGTGGCCGTCGCGGGTGATGGCGGGCAGCCCCTTGAGCCGGTGGAAATAATGTTCCTGCTTCTGCAGCTCCTCGCGGCGGACCTTGTACTTCTCGATTATCTCAGCCGTCGGAGAAATTATCACCATGCCCTGTTCGCCGTCCACCACTATGGTGTCGCCGCTCTGCACCTGGCGGCTGATGTCGGAGAGCCCCACCACCGCCGGGATGCCCATGCTCTGCGCGAAGATGGCCGTGTGGCTGGACTTGGACCCCAGGTCCATGCAGAAGCCCAGCACCTTGTTGGATTCTCTGATATGCAGCGTATCCGAAGGATAAAGGTTGTGGGCCACCAGGATCACCGGCTCCTTCAGGTCCTTCATGGAAGTCTTTTCGGTGTTCACCAGGTTCGAGATTATTTTTTTACCCACGTCGAAGATGTCGTGCTTGCGCTCGTGAAAGAACTCGTCGTCGATCTTGGCGAACTGCGCTTCCGCCTGGTCCAGCACTTCCGACAGCGCGAATTCCGCGTTCACGCCCTGCGCGGTTATCAGTTTCGGGACGTCCTTGGTTATCAGCGGGTCCTGCAGGATGAGCTGGTGCGTGTCTATCAGCTTGGCGTGGTTCTTGCCCAGCACGCTCAGGATCTTATTATGCAGCGCGTCCAGGTCCAGGCGCGTTTTTTCCAGCGCCTCTTTAAAACGCTTGATCTCCGCTTTTATTTTTTCAGGCGGGACCGACTTCTGCTCGATAAGGATATTATCTTCTTTGAGGATGTACGCCTTGCCGATGGCGATGCCGAGGCTCGCCGCCACGCCTTTTTTTATCAGCATAACTTTCCTTCCCTGCCTTCAGCGTTTCGCATAGTTATTCCTCGTCGAATTTGCTGGCGAACAGGTCCGCCAGGGCCTTCACGGCGTCCGCTTCGTCCTTGCCTTTGGCTATAACCTCTATCAAGCTGCCGCAGCCGGCCGCCAGCGTCATTATGCCCATTATGCTTTTGGCGTTCACTTCCATGCCGTCCTTCAGCAGTTTTATGTCGCACGAGAACCGGGACGCGGTGTTGGCCAGCATTCCTGCCGGCCTGGCGTGGATCCCGAGTTCGTTGATTATTTTTAATTCTTGTTTTATCATAGGTACAGGTTGAAAGGCGCAAGTTTCAGAACACTGAACAGCAGCACCGAAACGGCGAGCAGAACTCCCGCCGCGAAAAAAGAGGAACGGCCGAAAGCGCGGGTTACGCGGTGCAGCACGAGCACGCCCAGGCACACCGACAGCTTGGCCAGCAGCGCCCCGCCGGAGCAGACGCCGTAATTTACGCCCGCCAGCATGCCGAAAGACAATACCGCCAGCGCGATGGACAGCGCGAACCCCGCGGCGCTTAAGCCGCGGATCAGGCGCTGCCAGTTCATGGAATCCAGGCCGCAGTTGGCGGTGCCGCCGCAGGCGTAGCCTTTGCCCAGCCCCCGCCACCGCAGCGTTACCGCTACGGCGGAATAGGCCAGTATGCCTGCCAGCGGCCCGGCCAGCAGCAGCCAGACCGGCGCGGCCCCGCTCATGCCGGTGAACAGCCAGCCGGAAAAACCGCCCAGGGCCCAGACCAGCAGGCAGACCTGCGTCGTCATGGGCTTGAGGCGCCCCCAGAAGATCCGGTCCCCGATGGAGGCGAAACTGGAAGCCAGCGCCTGCTTGACTCCGGGCAGGTTCCTGCGCTGCGGCGAATCTCCGGGCAGCGCCGCGGCATCGGCCTCCATGCGCGCCACGTTGCCCAGCACGAAATTGGCCATATAGGGCTGAGTGTTGAAAATCGACAGATGCCTCAGCACGGCGGCCTTAAGCTGTTCCGGGTCGGGGTAAATTTTGCGCAGCGCCGGCAGCAGGGCGAATACGAACCCGATATTCTGGAACCTTTCGTAGTTCCAGCCGGCCTGGATAAAAAAAGACCGGAAGAACATCGGCGCCTGCGGCAGCCGGACAGTTCCGGCTGAGGACGCTGCGCATTCTTTAGTTTCTTTTTCCATGACCATTAAATTCATCGCTTGCGCTCACTTCTTATGCGCCTGGGTGCGGAACCGGAAATACAGGCCGCTCAGCCCCAGCCAGGGCATCAGCGAATAAGCGAAATCCGTCCCGGGATACAGCGCCAGGACCCCGGGCGCCGCCGCCAGCGCGGCGGCCAGCGCCACCCAGCAGGCGCAGTAGCCGGCCAGGGCCGCGTTCTCCATAAGCAGCGCCCTGGCCACCCAGCGGCTGATGTTGAGATCCCCCGCCGCCACCTGCCCGAGAATAAGCGGGTTCCAGGCGGAGCGCGACGTGCGCAGCCAGGACTCTACCGGGGAATAGGCCGCGCCCGCGCCCGCGCCGATAAAAAAGGCCAGGGACGGGGCCAGGCCCGCCGCGCTGTGGGCCAGCACCCCGACGGCCGCCGCCGCCGTGCCGTTGGGCGGCACCACGCCGCCCACGGGGATAATATCTATATAAAGCATCTCCAGCAGTATCCCGAGGCGCGCGCCCTCCAGCGGGCAGCCGTTGAGCCAGCCCAGCAGCGGTCCGACGAAGGCGGGCCTGGAAAAAAGGAACTGCCCGGCGGCTACGGCGTCGAGGCCCAGCAGGCCGGCCAGGGCGCTGGAAAGCAGCGTTCGCAGGACCGTCGTCATCTGGCTATGGCCGCCATCAGGTCCACCGGGCTGTCGGACGGCACCCCGCGCCCTTCTATAGCGATCCCGGAGGCCGACAGCGTTTTCAAAGCCGCGCAATCCTCGTCGCTGAGGAAGAGAGCCTTGCCGATCGACAGGTTCTTGCCGGTCGAATAATGCATGCCGCCGATGTTAAGGGCGGGGATCTTGAGCCCTTTGTCCACCAGGGCCAGCGCCTCGGCCAGGCCGGGCAGGAGCAGCAGCACCCTGTGCGCCGAAGTCTGCGCCTCCGGCAGGTAGACGGCCGCCTCGGCGACGGTCATGATCTTCAGGTCCACGCCCTCGGGCGTGGCGAACCTCATTATGGCCCGGCGCAATTCGTCGCCGGCGATGTCGTCGGAAACCACGGCCAGCTCGTCGGCTTTCAAATGAGGCACCCAGCCCTCGGCCACCTGACCGTGCACGAGCCTGTCGTCAACCCGGTAAAGGATCAGCATAGTTTTACTTCTTCATCAGGAGGCTTTTCACCTCGCAGATAGCCTTGCGGCCGTCGTCCATTATCTTGACCACGAGCCTGTCGAAATCCAGGGCCTGCCGGTAGGCGAACGCGGAGGTGACCATGTTTATGTTCACCCCGCAGATCACGGCGCACTTCTCTATATCGCGCGCCAGCGGCAGCGCCACGTTCATCGGGGTGCCGCCCGGCATATCTATCAGCAGCACCAGGCCGTCAGCGCCGTGCATGTCCGCCATGGCGGCCGAGATCACTTCCTTTACTTTTTCCAGCGTCATGCGCGGGGAAATGGAAATATTGCGCAAGCCTTCGCGCTGGGCGCCAACTATCCCCTCCGCCGCCTCTATGAGGTAGGCGCCGAATTCCCCGTGCGTGATAACGATGATATTGATCATGATTTTTTCCGGCGCAGGGCCCGCGACCGCGGCCCGGCTTACCCTACTTCCGGATATCCCTGTGGTATTCCGAAACCGAAACTCCGCCGGCAGCGAGCTTCCTGGCCAGTTCGCAGGCGATATAAACGCTGCGGTGGCGCCCGCCGGTGCAGCCGATGGCGATAGTGAGATAGGATTTCCCTTCCTTGATGTAGAGCGGCAGCAGCGCTTTTATCTGCTCCGCGTAGCCCTTCAGGAAACTGCCGAAGCCGGGCTTGCCGCGCAGGTAACGGCCTACGGCGGGATCCAGTCCGGTCTTGGTCCTCAGCGAAGGCACATAGTAGGGATTGGGCAGGAAGCGCACGTCCATCACCAGGTCCGCGTCGAGGGGAATGCCGTATTTGTAGCCGAACGAGATCACTGAAAGCTTCATCTCGGCCGTGCGGCGCAGCTCGAGCAGGCCGGAAAGTATTTCCTTGAGTTCGCCCAGAGCGAGCCTGGAGGTGTCTATGACCTTGTTGGCCCTGGCCTTGAGCTCGGTGAGAATGCGGCGCTCTTCCTTTACGGCCGCGGCGATGTTCTTGCCCAGCGGGTGGCGGTGCCGCGTCTCCGAAAAGCGCTGCGTCAGCGCCTCGTCCGAAGCGTCCAGGAAGATCACCTTGTAATCCAGGCCCAGCTTGCCCATATTGTCCAGCGAGCGGACAAAATCCTTGAAGAAGCGGCCCTCGCGGATATCTATGCCCAGCGCGACGTTCTTCAGGTCGCGCCGTTTATGGATGAGCCCGGCGAAAGCGGGGATCAGCGCGGTGGGCAGATTGTCCACGCAGTAGAAACCCATGTCCTCGAAGGACTTGAGCGCCTGGCTTTTGCCGGCGCCGGACATCCCGGTGATTATGAAGATCTTTCTTTTATTGTCCTGCATAGTTTAAGCCCGGCGCTATTTCTTTCCCATTTCCCGGATCAGGCTTTCATTGAGCTTCTTGGCCACGAAGTAGCCCTGGTTCTTCAGACGCTGGTTGAGGGAGGCGACCTCGATAAGCACGGCGAGGTTGCGCCCCGGGGTGACCGGCAGGCGCAGCGAGGGCACGGGCACCTCTAGGATGGGCACTTCGCTGGAGGACAGGCCGGTGCGGTCGTAATTGCCCAGGGCTCCGGAGGTCACGCTCTCCAGGTGCACGTGCATCTCGATGAGCGACTGGTCCATGATGGAGCCCACGCCGAACAGCAGTTCTACGTCGATGATCCCCAGGCCCCGCACTTCCATGTAATGCTTGATGTTCTTGGGGGAATTGCCCACCAGCATGTAGCCGATGCGCCGCTTCACTTCCACAACGTCGTCGGCGATAAGGATATGCCCGCGCTTGAGGAGTTCCAGCGCGCATTCGGATTTTCCCACGCCCGAGTCGCCCTGGATGAGCACGCCCAGGCCGTAGACGTTCACAAGCACGCCGTGCACGTAGGCGATGGCGGCCAGCTGGTCGTCGAGGAAAATAGTAAGCTCGCGGATGAAAGTGGAGGTGTCGAAAGAGGTGACCAGCAGCGGGATGCCGGCTTTGGCGCAGGCCTGCTTGATCACCGGCAGCGGCTTGGCCCCGCCGGTAACTATCACACAGGGGATCTCCGGGGCGGAGAACATCTTGTGGAGGTTGGCCAGCACGGTGCGGCCGTCCTCTTTAAGGCAGTAGGCGTATTCCCCCTGCCCGATGATCTGGATGCGCTCCGCGCGGAACTGCTCCATGTGGCCCGCTATGGCCAGGCCCGGGCGGTTTATTTCGCTGACGGTTATCCGCCGCCCGAAATCGCGCGCGCCGGCCACTGACTTAAGTCCCAGGATCTTCCCCCGGGACTTAAGCAGTTCTTTTACGGTAATGGATTTAGCCGCTTTCTTTTGCGATTCTGGCATGGCCCGAAAGCCCGCTTATTT
The DNA here is from genome assembly GCA_035353595.1 of Elusimicrobiales bacterium. Taxonomy (GTDB): domain Bacteria; phylum Elusimicrobiota; class Elusimicrobia; order Elusimicrobiales; family UBA9959; genus UBA9959. The sequence goes on from DAOPZW010000044.1 coordinate 11,130, forward strand.
TTTTACGGGCTGAAGCAGGCCGTAGGTGCTGTCCAGGCGCTTGAACACCACGTTCAGCTGCTTGGAGGCCTTCTCCTGGTACAGCCAGAAGTTGAAACCGAGTTTTTCCATCTCGATAACGGCTTCTTCCTTGTTCATGGGCTTGAGCGGGACGTCCTTGACCACGGAGAACTTGATCTCCGGGCCGACGAGGGTGGTCAGTTCGCCCAGGTCCACGCTCTCAGTGGCGTGATGGTCAGTAAAGCGTTCCTTGTACTTCTTGACCTGCATCTCGATCTTATCCATCGCCTTGTCTATGGCGGAATACATCTCGTCGGTGCTGGCCGCGGCCTTCATGGTCTGGTGACCGGCGTGCACGACCACTTCGGTGGTGTGTATTTTCTTCTCCACCGTTACGATAACCTGGGCCCAGACGATATTTTCAAGGAATTCGTGAAGTTTCTCCAGCCTGGCCTCTATGAACTCCTTCACCGGCTTGGACATCTTCATCTTCCTGGCAACGATATGTATTCTCATGGCATCCTCCATCCGAAAGCATAAACACGGCCCCCATCCGCAAAGCGGTATAAGGACCTATTATTTATATTTTATTAGATTTAAACCCAAGTTTCAATGCCGGGCCGCGTATTTCACGCCTTTTCGGGCGGCAGGGCGGGCAGTTCAAAAAAGAAGCTGGTGCCTTTTCCCTTTTCGCTGGAGATCTCCAGGCGGCTGCCGTGCAGGACCAGCAATTCATTGGCGATCTTCAGGCCCAGGCCGAAACCGTCCGCCGTGCTCCTGCCTTCCTCGGTGCGGTAAAAACCGGCGGTGATCTTCTTCAGGTCCGCCAGGGAGATGCCGATGCCGGTATCTTCCACGGAAAAAATTATCCTTTTCGGCGGCTGTTCCCCGGAGGGGGCTATCTCTACGGCTATCCGGCCGCGGGCCGGCGTGTATTTTATGGCGTTGCCCAGCAGGTTGCTAACCACCAGCGCGAGCGCTTCCTTGTCGGCGCTGACAAAGACCGGGTGCTCGGGCATTTTAACTTCCAGGGAAATGCTTTTCTGTTTAACCAGGTCCCGGACCGAAGCGGCGCAGTCCGCTGCCAGCTCCCGCATGGCCAGCGGTTTTTTATCCAGTTTGAACCGGCCGTCCTCCATCCGGGCCTCGTTGAGGATATTCTTCACGTACAGGGACAGCTGCGACTGGGTGTTCTCCAGCGTGGCCAGCAGCCTGGCGCGGGTCTCGTCCGCCGGCGCCGGCTCCGTCTCTTTCAGGAGGAAGATGCCGGTGGACATCACGGTCAGCGAATTATTGAATTCGTGGCTGACCGTATGCAGCATGGACGATTTAAGTTTTGACTGGGCTTTTTCAATGCTGAGCAGCGTTTTTACGCGGTTGAGCAGGACCACAGAAACGACGAAAAATACAAACCCCACCAGCGCGTTCCAGTAAGGGATCAGCGGGTGCGCGTAGTTCCTGGCGCCCAGAGCATGATCCGCCAGGAACCAGACGATAACGCTGGCGATGGAAACCGCCAGGCCGGAATTGAACCCGATCCGCCAGGTCACCAGCATTACCGGGATCAGGTAAAAAAAGGAAACGGCTATTTCGTCCCCGGTATAATAGTCGGCATAGCCTATCACAAGGACCAGCAAAGCGGAGACGACAAGGCTTTTCATCCTGGTATCGGTAAGCCGCCCTAAGATTTCGAACATATGATCTCCCCTGAACCGGTTAATTCAATTATACAAAACCGGCGGAACCCTGCGCGCCCGGCGGGGCGCGGCGCGAGAGATCCCCGGCCGCGCAACGCCTGATTTTTATTGTTTTGTATAATCCGGTTATGAACGAAATAATTTTAATAACGGGCGCTTCGGCCGGCATAGGCCGGGCCGCGGCGGAGCTGCTGCTGAAGAACGGGTGCACGGTCTACGCCGGCGCGCGCCGCGTGGAAAGGATGAAGGACCTGGCCGCGCAGGGCGCCAGGCCGCTGGCGCTGGATGTTACGGACGAAGGTTCGCTGGCCCGCGCGGTGGAGACCGTCCTCAAGGCCGAAGGCCGGCTGGACGTGCTGATAAACAATGCCGGCTACGGGGCGCACGGCGCCGTGGAAGACGTACCGCTGGCGGAAGCCAGGCGGCAGTTCGAGGTGAACCTTTTCGGCCTGGCGCGCCTTACGCAGCTGGTCCTGCCGGCCATGCGCGCCGCGGGGCGGGGCACTATAATAAACATTTCCTCCATCGCCGGCAAGATAACCATGCCCACCGGCGGCTGGTACCACGCCAGCAAGCACGCCGTGGAGGCGTACTCCGACGCCCTGAGGCTGGAGGTGGCGCAGTTCGGCATCCGGGTCGTGCTTATCGAACCCGGGCCGGTAAAAACGGAATGGGACCAGACCGCCCTGGTCAACCTGGAAAAATATTCCGGCGCCGGGCCTTACGCGCCCATGGTAAAACGCATCACGGAAAAATTCCGGGCCGGCTACCGCAGCGGGGCGCCGGGGCCGGAAGTGGTGGCGCGGGTCATCCTTAAAGCCCTGCGCGCGGCGTCCCCGGCCGCCAGGTACCCGGTGCCGTTCACCGCGGCTTTCATCATTTTCCTTAAATGGCTGCTGCCCGACCGGGTGCTGGACTTCGCCATCAGGACGCTGACGGAACCCCGGCCGCCCCGCGGTTGAACCGGCGCGGAAATTAAGTATACTTTTTAGATTCCAGTCCAAAAGGAGCCGTCATTAATGAAAGACCAGATACTCAAAAAGATCGAGTCCTACGAAAATTACGCCATAGAGCTGCAGCGCGGGCTTACCGCCATCCCGGCCCTGGCCCCCTCCAGCGGCGGCACCGGCGAGTACGACAAGGCCAAGTGGCTCGAAGGCGAACTGAAGAAACTCAAATTTGACTCCATCGAATGGATTAACGCCCCGCAGGCCGAGGCCAAGAACGGCATACGCCCCAACATCGTCGCCCGCTACAAAGGAAAAAGCTCCGCCAAGACCATCTGGTTCATGAGCCACCTAGACATCGTCCCTCCGGGCGAGATGAAGCTGTGGAACAGCGACCCGTACAAGCTGGTGGTGGAAGGCCGCAAGCTCATCGGCCGCGGCGTGGAAGACAACCAGCAGGCCACGGTCTCCAGCCTGATGGTGGTGAAGGCCATGATGGAACTGGACTTCCGCCCCGAATACGACATCGCGCTGCTGTTCTGCGCCGACGAGGAGACCGGCTCCGGCTACGGCGCCGACTACATCTCGGAAAAGCACCCGCAGATCTTCGGCAAGGAGGACATGTTCTTCGTGCCCGACTCCGGCTGCGAGGACGGCTCGCTCATCGAGGTGGCCGAAAAGTCGATCATGTGGCTCAAGGTCATCACCAAGGGCAAACAGTGCCACGCCAGCCGCCCCGAACTGGGCCGGAACGCCTTCAAGGCCGCCAGCGAACTGATCACGATGTACCAGAAGCTCTACAAGAAGTTCCCCAAAAAAGACAGGCTCTACGAGCCGCCCATCAGCACGTTCGAGCCGACGAAGAAAGAGAACAACGTGCCCAATGTCAACACGCTGCCCGGCGAGGACGTGTTCTACATGGACTGCCGCGTGATGCCGGTGTACCAGCTCAGCGAGATCAAGGCCGAAATGCGCGCCATGGCCGACGTGGTGGAAAAGAAGTTCGGCGTCACCGTCTCCTTCGAGCCGCAGCAGGAAGCGCAGGCCGCGCCCCCCACCGACCCCAAGGCCCCCATCGTGCTGGCGCTCAAGAAAGCCATCAAGGAAGTGCTGAACGTGAAGCCCCGGGCCTACGGCATCGGCGGCGGCACGGTGGCGGCCTTCTTCCGGCGCCTCAACCTGCCGGCGGTGGTGTACTCGCGCCTCAACGATTCCGCGCACATGCCCAACGAGAGCACGCTGATAGACTACATAGTGGACGACGCGAAAGTATTCGCCGTCACCACGCTGCTGCTCTGCAAACAGAAATAAGCTGGCCGCTGAAGATATAAAAAGGCCCCGGCAACGGGGCCTTTTTTATTTACCGCGCCCTATATCATTCAGGCACCACAGAGGCACGCACTGACACAACGATAAGCCCCGATCTTAATTTGCCGTTGCGCAAGAATACGGGGGTGCTCCGCAAAACCAGGCAGCCGCCAGACAAAACCCCGGCCCTCCCTAGCTGCGACTAGACCAAAAACACACCGTCCCGGCACGAACATCCCGCCGAACAGCAGCTCCCTTGACACCAGAACGCATCCCAAACAGGCTGAAATATACCGCCAGGCTATTTTCATTTGAAAATATATTTTCAAATGGAAACATTTCAAATCGTACGACAGCGCAACAACATATGAACACCTGTTTTTTTTTGCGCTGAAAATGCGCAAAACTCACACCACCCTATTGGCATAATAATTGCTTTGTGGCCGGTAATGTTGCAGACACATAACTAAAAGGCATTTTAGGAGCACAAAATGAAAAACAGAATAAGAATGGCAATATTCGGAATTGTGACCATGTTTGTATGTCCCGGGTTTGGAATAGCGGAAAGCGGAACATTGTTTGCCTTTGACACGGTGCAAAAGAATCCGTTAAAAGCTGTTAAGTCTTTTGAAAACATAATTATTTTGCCCATGGCAGGAAAGCCGGCAGAAAGAAAAACAAAAACTTCCGGCCAGACAACAAGCCGGAAAACACATATGGTAAAGATCAAGGAGCTTGTAAAGGCCCTCTCTCCGGAAGACCGTTCGGAACTGTATAACAGTTTTATTTTAAAGGATGGCAGAATTGTGTCAATGTCTTTTGCTCAGCTCAAACGAACTTTTAACACCAAACAAATGGATAGCATTATAGGGGATATTTTTTATTCCGAGGATGAAAACGAAAAAGCTTCAGAGGCAACTGCCGCCATCCCAGCGCGGCTCACACAAATATCCGAATCCCTCAAAGACCTTCCCGTGGATATCCGGGATGAATTCATTGGCAGCATGATGTTTAAAAATGGCGCTTTTGTATCTGCCTATATCGGCGGCCTAAGGAGAATTCTTGCTCCGGCCAGAATGGATGAGATACTTCAGTCTGTAACATCAACACCGGGATTGACCGGCAGTTTCGGACCCAAGGCGCTCTGCTTGGGCACAACTTGTTATGACTCCGCATGCAGCACCTCTAGTGATGGCGGAACAGATTGCATAGACAGCACCGACTCAGTCTGTTCCGCATCCTGCCATTCCGACTAAAACAAGGATCTATGGCTCCGGCGAACTTGTCCGCAGGAGCAGACAATTTATAAAATCAAAACATCTGTGGGAGAATTCAGACAATGACGATAAAACTGCTTTTTTTTATGCAAACCGTTTGTGCCCTGATGACGATCGGCTGTGCCGGGCATGAGACCCGGACCGTTAAAATCGCGAATGAAGTCAACAAAGAAGTGTCGCAGCCATATTTTAGCGAAAAGAAGGCTGAATTTGTCCACGGAAAGTTGGCAAAGGAAGATTTTTCCGAAACATGGCTGTACAAATACCGACTCAGCACAGTAAATTTGTTGTACGGTGTCGCACAGGGGCTCTCATTCTATTTCCCAGAAAATCCACAATACATCGACTGGCATCAAAACACGTTCAATGAAAAAGTGCGGCGAAATGATTATACGGACCACAACATCACACGCATATATTGGAGTTACATCAACGCACGAATGTTCGATAAAGCCGCTGAAATCAGGAAGCGATTCCCCTCAACAGCTTATGCGGCTATTCCGGACACGATGAGCATCAGCACAGAAGCCGCCGGAGCCCGGTGGCCTGTCTATGATGTTTTTGACAAAGGAAAAAACAGCGAGCTTAAAGGACTCCACCTTGAAGAAGGGCCCAAAATCGTTGTGTCAGTTTCGCCAGGTTGTCCTGTCGCAGACCGCGCGATAACAGAAATATTGGCAAATCCGGAATGGGCCGGGACATTCAGAAAATACGGCATTTTGTTAACGACCCGATTCGATGTCGAAGGCCTTCTTAAATGGCGCGAGAAGTTCATGTTTCCAAACATGTATATTATCTACAAGCAAAGCAGACTGCCGGAATTCAACTTCACTGTCTCTCCATATTTTTACTTCATGAAAGACGGGAAAGTCGTATCTTCTTTCAGATCCTGGGGTAAAAAATATCCGGCTAAATTTCTATCCGGCATGGAAACCATCGGAGTTTCACCGGACCCGGCAAAACCCGCGGAGAAAAAAATCTGAACCGGCAAGTTGCTAGGGACGCGGACGGTCGGAGCCAAAGTGTTCGATGTTATCATCTCGACCGCTCCGCAACCAGAAAGAAGACAGGATTCAGGATATAAATACGCCCCAGCAACGGGGCTTTTTTATTTATTCCTCAACAATCTGGCCTTCCGCGGGGACAGGCTGGCAAAACCTTCACGGAGGCCGAGGCCTGCGTAAGCGCCGAGGCCGAGCGATGAGGTGAGGCCCGGCTTTAGCGCGAAGCATTCTATGCTTCGCGTCCGGGCCGCAAGGCCGGAGGCGTTTTTTTACGCAGCAAAAACGCCGAGGCGGGCCCGCGCAAAACCACTATGCGGTTTATGCGTGGGAGCGCACGGTGTGCGCGACGCCGCGTTTTGCCAGCCTGTCCCCGCGGCGGGCCCCGACGCCACAAGCCTGCCTTCCGTAAAATTTTCGCTATCCCCGCACCCGCGGCGGTCCCTGCGGGGAGAGGGTGCGGCAAAACACGGGGTCGCGCACACCGTGCGCGCCCCTCCCCACTCAGGCTCGGCGCTACGCAAGCCGAGCCTTCCGTGAAGGTTTTGCCGCACCCTCTCCCCGCAGGGACCCGGCACTTAGTGGGCCCAAAGCCCCAACCATGACACGGATATTTAGTTATAATTTAAAACATGGACGGAAACTGGAAAGACGACAAAGCATACGCCGCACATTACAACAAGCTCTTCGCCACTCCGGCGGGGGAGTTCGGCGCCTGCATCGAACTGCTGGACCTTAAACCCGGCGATTCGCTTATAGACTTCGGCTGCGGCAACGGTGATTTCCTGCTGCTGGCTTCGGAGAAAGTAAAGAACGCGGTCGGCGTGGATATCTCCGCCGCGCAGGCGGAAGAAGCCAGAAAAAAGCTGGCGGGGCGCGCCGGCGCTGAAATTATTCTTTCGCCTTTCCTGGATTTTAAGCCGGGCGCACGCTCCTTCACCAAAGGCTTTTCGCGCAAGGCGCTGCATCACCTGACCGACCCGGAAAAGGAGCAGTTCCTGCTCGGCATAGCGCCGGCCTTCACGCCCGGCGCGCTGTTCCTGCTTGAGGACGGCATGTATTCCGACTTCGGCCGCGCCGACCTGGACAAAAACTGGAGCAAACTCCTGGCCGAGGCCGCGGCCTTTTACGGCGATTCATGGGAAGCCAAGAAGAAAGACCTGATGCACAGCTTCAGGGAAGAGTTCGCCCCCGGCACGGACGAATGGGTCCGCATCTTCGGGAAAGCCGGTTTTAAAATTTTAAAACGTTCCCCTATAAATTCTTTCTACGGGACGCTGCTCGCGGTAAAAGGCTGACCTCATGACCGAAAAAATACAACTTTTCTCTCCCGGCGCACTGGGCACCTGCTGGTACGGCAAATATCATTACCTCGAACCCTGGGCCGGCTGCGGCCACAATTGCCCCTACTGTTATGCCCGCAGCAGGGCCGCGGTCAGCAATACCCTGTCCGGGCTTGGAACAGCCTTCAATAAGCCGGTTGCGCTGCTGCCTGAAAAAGAGCTGCTCTCCGAAATCTCGCGCCAGGCTAATTCCGGGAAAATAAACATTCTGAAACTCTGCCGCTATACGGACATCTTCACCCCCCAATTCGTCAGCAGCGGCCTGGCGCTGAAAATACTGGACATCCTCTCGGCCTCGAAAGTGAGCCGGGTCATTATAACGACCAAAGGACTCCCCGACAGGAAGCTCCTGAACCTGATGAGCTCGCGTAAAGAAAAATTCTCCTACAATGCCGCCGCGCGGCCTTCAGGGCTGCGCAAGGCTTCCCCGCTGGCCGAATTCGACGCCGCCCTGAAACCCCTGCGCGACAGGATGGCGGCGGCGGCCGAACTGGCCGCGGCCGGAGTTCAGACCACCATCCATATGGACCCCTTCGTAGCCGGCATTGACGACGAGACGGAAACCCTTGAAACCTTCCTGGACCTGCTCCGGGACCTGAAATTAAACCGGGTGATGTTCTCCTACCTGCTTTTCTCCGAAGGCATAATGGGCACGATGCGCGCCGCCGTAGCGCCGGACGCCCTGAAGAAGATCATGTCCGATTACGATTTCTCGGCCGGCCACAAAGTTCTGCCGGGGCAGGAAGACAGCGTTTCCCAGTCCCTGCGCAATGAAATTATCCGGGCCTCCGTTGAAAAGACTGCCGGCGCGCTGGACCGCCGCGGCTTCGAATTCGTACTCTGCTCGCTTAAAAGCGTGCGCGGCCTGGACGCGACCAAATATAAGCGCAACATGATCTGCGACGGCAAATTCTATGCCTAGACTCTGGGTCGCCAACGCGGAGGAAGCCCTCCCCGAAGACGATGTTTTCTATTCCAAGTACTTCGCCACCAAGACGATGCGGATATTCCCGCGCTTCCTGCTTTGCCTGAAGCCCGGTGATTGCCTGGTAGTCCCGACCCGTATACCGCGGGATTTCGCGCGCTATATCTCCGCGCTGCTGCGCCTGGGCCCGCCGGAAGACATAACGCTCCGGTTCGAAAAGCTTTCCCAGCCTTACTCCATGGTGGAATCCCTGCTCTCCGACCCGGACGCGATGGCGGCTATCAGGGCCAAGACCCGCGGCGGCGGCTGGACCATGGAGCCGTTCATCGAGACGCCGCGCATCGTGCGGCTTGCCCGTGAAACCGGCATCTCCACCGATATGACCCATCCCGAGCTGGTCTGGAACGGGATGATAAGCGTGCTCAACGACAAAGGCGCCTTTAAAAATCTCGCCCGCACGATGAACATCCCGGTAGTCCCCGGCTACGAAGCCGACTCCATGCCGGCCCTGGAAAAAGCCATAAAGCTCATGGCCGTAAAACACCCGGACATAATGCTGCGCAAGGTTAAATACGCCGGAGGCGCGGGCAATACCCACGGCTCCGGAACGGAACTCCTCGCCCGCATCGGCGACTGGTACAACGGCGGAAAGGTCCTGATAGAGCCGTTCCTCGATATAGCGGACGTGGCGGGCTCGCTGGCCTACATAGGGCCGTCCCGCGGAAATTTTATAGGCATAGACAAACAGGTAATAAAGGACGGCGGCTGGTCCGGCTTCGATTATCCTTATCCGCCCGGCCCCGGAGCCACAAAAATA
>DAOPZW010000045.1:0-19891 GCA_035353595.1 Elusimicrobiales bacterium
CCGGAGCCACAAAAATACGCAGCTTTACCACCAAGCTTGCCGACGCGGTGTACGAGTCCGGCGCCCGCGGCTACCTCAACGTGGATTGGGCCTTCGAGGCGGGGGATGAGGAAACCCCGCGGGTCCTGGAATGCAATTTCCGCAGCAACGGCTTCGCCTATGTTACCGAGTTCGCCGAAAAATATTTCGGCCGCGGCTGGCTTAAGATGTCCATGCTTTGCCGCGAAAGCGTTAAAACCTCCGCCGCCACAACCGACGCCCTGATAAAGCGTTTATCCGGACTGAAGCTGAACGGGATGCCGCTTTTAATAACCGCCCCCGGAGCGCGGGAAGGGGCCGTCATTACCGCCCCGCCGCGGGCGAAAACATTCTCCCTCGCGGTATTTTCGAAAGATCGCCGCTTCTCCGGCGCGGCCCTGAAGCTCATAGAGGAAACAGCATGAACCGGGAAAAACTGGCGATAGTGTTTTCGTTCATCTTCATCTTCGCGTTCAATTCCATCGACAACGCCATAGCCCCGCTGGTAAAGCCGATCAGCGAAACTTTCCTGGTGCCGGCCGGCAAAGCGCTGTGGCTCATCTCCATCTGCACCGGCGGCACGGTACTGGCCCTGCTGCTCGGTCCAGCTATACTCTCCTTTTTCCGCGCCCGCAGGCTGCTGCTCTGCGCCCTGGCCACGATGACCGCAGCGCAGGGCCTGTTCGCGCTGACCGGCTCTTTCGGCGCGGCTTTGTTCTTCCGCGCTGTCTCCGGTTTCGCCGCCGGCATCGTGGCCACCATAATGTGGCGGCTCACCTTCCACGGCGTCTCGAAGGAAAATTTCCCGCACATGATAGCGGTGCTGATGTCGGCCAGGCCGCTGGCCACGGCCATCGGCGTGCCGCTGGCCGGCCTGATGGCGTGGAAAATGAGCTGGCAGACCCCGGTCTGGGCCATCGCCGCCCTCACGACCTTAAGCGGGTTCGCGCTGTACCTTTTCTTCCCGGAGAACGCGGACGGAGTCTCCGAGCAGAAGACCGGGATAATCGCGCCCTATGCCAAAGCTCTGTCCGTTCCGCACGCCGCTTTCTACTATTGCGGCGTGACGATAAACCGCATGGCCTATTTCGGGTTCTACGCTTTCTGCGGCATCTGGTTCGACAGGCATTACGGCCTGAACATAAAGAGCATCAGCGTGGCCCTGCTAATAATCGGGCTGGCCGAGGCGCTGATAAATTTCTCTACGGCAAAAATAATCAAGCGGTTCGGCCATAAGCCCACCTTCCTGGCGAGCCTGGGCGTTTCGACCGTGCTGCTGCCGCTGTTCATTTTCGGGAAGCTGCCGCTGCCCGCGGCGGTGGCCCTTATTACCGTCTTCATGCTGCTGGACCGCATCTACTCCATGGCGCTGGTGATCAGCATCCCGCAGATGTTCCCGTCCACCGGCGACAAGACGGCCTTCGGCAGCCTTAACACTCTTACCGCCTGGGGCGCGATGATGCTCATTTCCGGATTTCAGGGCAAATTCCTGGGGCCCCTCGGGATGCCCGGGATAGAAGCTTTTATCGTCCTGTGCTTCCTGGCGGGCTCGGCCATGCTCTACGCGGTGCAGCAGCGCACCGTCTTCGCGGCTCCGCCGCAAACCTAACACCTGGCAACAAAAAAGAAGGCGGGCATTCAGCGCCCGCCTTTTTTAACTCATGACCGGCTCAGGCCCAGGGGGGCTCTTTGCCCGTCACTTTCAGCCACTCGAAACGCCTGAACTCTTCCGGCGGATGGCCGGTTTCAAGACAAAGGTTCGTATAGCCTTTGTCTTTCAGCGCCGCGGCAATTTCCTCGCCCTTCACGCCGCCGCCGAGTTCGGAATCTATGTATATAGCCGCGTCTTTGGGCAGCTCTCCGGCGGCGTAAAGCTCCTCCGGTGAAGAGAACGCTTTAAGCTCCACGCCGGCGGCGCGCGCGGCGGTTTTCCAGTTCATGCGCACCAATGCGTCGTCGTCTACCAGCACCGCCATACTGCGGGCCGCGGGATAAATATGTATCGGCACCAGCCCGGCCAGTCCTTTCGGTATCATCCTCATTTGAAGGCGCCGGCATTCCTCGACAATGTGTCTTTCCTCGTAACGGCTGGTGACCAGCAGCGCATTGCGCTCTATCCCCAGTTCACGGGCCAGGCTGAGGCCCGTATCCCTGCTCCCCAGCAGTTCATAATCCAGCAGGTACCGCGTTGCCGCCGCGGCGGCCGCGTTCTCTTTTACCCACGCGCGCAGTTTGTCCGGAGACGAGAAGCTGTAAAGCTCTACGCCTTTCTCCGCGGCGCGCGCGGACTCGAACCGGCCCCGCCAGACGCGGTGTATGGTCTCGTCGTCGTCCAGCACCACCACGCGCCCCCCTGCCCTCAAGTCCAAACCCGGGGTAAACCAGGCCGGCGCCGCCGCGGAAGGCAGCTCGACCAGGACCTCCGTCCCCCGGCCGTGCTCCGACCTGATAGCAAGCTTGCCGCCCCAGCCTTCCACGGCGGACTTCGCGTGATACAGGCCCAGCCCCGAACCGCCGGATTTTCCGAACGTGGCGCCCTTTTTTCCCAGCCTGGCCAGGAGCTCCGCCGGTATGCCTTTGCCGTTGTCCTTTATTTTTACAACGGCTGTTCCTCCGGCCGCGCCGAGCGTAACGGTCACGCGCCCCTCTTTTTCCAGCGCCTCCACGGCGTTATTGAGCAGGTTGGACAGCACGCGTCGGAATTCCGCCGCCCCCACCGCCGCGAAGAGGCCGTACGCTTCCTGGCTGGGTTCAAAATCCAGCGCCGCTCCGGACAGGCCGTACTGCATGCGTTTTTCCGCTATTACGGGTTCGATCAGGCTCGACAGCAGGCAGATCTCCGCGGCGGTTCCCCCTTCCGGCGCCGGCACAGCCGCGCCGCCGGGCTGCCGGTTCTTCTCCAGCAGATTATTGGCGATGTCCCGTATGCGGTTGACGGCATGGCGCAGCATGACGCGCTGCTCCTCCGGCATGGCGGCCGCGTGCCTGAGCGCGGCATCGAGGGCCACCAGCGGCGAGCGGATATCATGCGCGACCTGAGCGGCCATGCGCCCTACGGCGGCTTCTTTCTCCGCCTGCGCCGTCCTGGCGGCCACTTCAAGACCGAGGGTCCGCTTATGCCAGCTCATGGTAAGCCTCAGGAAGAACAGGATAATGCCCGTCAGCAGCAGTATAAAGGCTATCGAAAGCCGGTCTTTGAATTTTTTAAGCGCCGGAGGCACGTCGGAGCTCACGAGCAGCGCCACGCATTCGGAGCCCGCGATATTGCCGGGCAAGGTGGTCACCAGGCTCATCCCCTTTTTCCTGTGCCAGGCGACGGCGACATTTTTGCCGCAGGAGAAGCCGGAGAATGCCCGGTCGGTATCGCCGTAATGGCTATGCGTGCGAAAGATCTTTTCCCAGCCGTCCTTGCGGCTGAAACTGCGTATCTCGGCGTAATCCAGGGAGCCGCCCTGCATCAGCCGCGAAAGGCTGGCGCCGAGCTTGAAGAGATTGCCTTCGGCCAGGTCGCCGGCCAGCACGGACCGTATCTGGGTCTCAAGCGCCGCGGCCGCGGACGCCCTCGCCGCCAGCCACAACCAGGTCGTGGCCGCGTAAAACACCACCAGCAGCAAGCAGGCCCCGGCGGCCCAAGACAGGATGAAGCGTTTATTTGCCGGCATGATCGATTTCCTTTTGCGGCGTCCACCGTATGGCCCGGAACTCTATCGGGTCCATGAAAAGATTAAAATGCGACATATCCACCCCGGGCTTATGGATGTACACCCAGCTGGAATGGGCGAACGTAATGGCGGCGGCATCCTCGAAAACCGCCTCGTTCATTTTCCCTATCAGAGCCCGGCGCTCCGCGGGGTCGGCGGTTTCGTTCGCGCGCCGTATGAACCCGGAGGCCCTGCCCGAAGGGTCCGGAATACGGGCGCTTATTTTGCTGAGGAACATCATTTTCAAACCGGCATAGGGATCGTTTATAGTTATCCCCGAACCGCGCATTATCACGTTATAATCCCCCTGGATGAACCGCTGCATGGCCCCTTTACGGGCCAGGTGACGGGTGACGACCGGTTTTAAGCCATGCAGTTCAAGGGTTTTCAGGAACGTGTTCTCGGCTATCTCCTGCATCAGCCCGTCCGCCGGGAACGGATAATTAGCCAGCGGAAAAAACACTACATCAACCGACGAATGCGCTATGACGGCAGGCTTAGGCGCCTCGCGCACCGGGAATATGCCGTACCCGACGCCCCCGCGCGGCATGAAGGACGGTTCCACCGGAGCGATGCCGTGCTTCAGGCACTCTTTAAGGAACAGGCTCAGGAAAACGTCGCGGACCGAACGCCGGAGGACCTTATCCGTGAACGGCGGCTTCTCATGGTTCAACTGCACGAAATACATCCGCGACGGAGGTTCCTCGGTCAGTTCAAAACCGTGATCCAAGACGGCCTTCAGGGTTCCGCTGCTCAAGGCGAAGCCGGGCTCTATCGCCATCTCGCCTGCGCCGGCGAACATGGCTTTCAGCGCACTTTCCCCCGGCTTAAGCGGCGTAAGTATCTCCACCTCTTCGGGCGCATCCTTTGCCGCGGGCAGCGCATGGCGCGAAACAAGTTTTATTTTTCCCGGGCTTCTGCCGGCCACCCGGTATTGCCCGGAAGCCACGGAGCAGAATTTATCCTTCCATTTAGCTTCGCCGTCAAAGCATAGCGGGCTGGCGATACCGTACAGCGGATGGCTGAGCACTTCGAACAGATTGTCCGGGCGTCTTTTAAATTTAAAGACCAACTCTTCTCCTTCCGTGTAAAGGCATTTCAGGGGCGCCGCGTAATCCTTCCAGCCGTCGGTCTCCGGCATAAGGGAATTAAGCGGCAGGTTCTCCCCGCGCGTAAGCCAGAGCATCCGCCTGAAATTAGCAAGGGCCGCGGACGACGTTACCGGCGCACCGTCCTCGAAAGTCAGCCCCTTGCGAATATGGAAGCGCCAGATTTTCCCGGACGGGTCCACTTTCCAATCATCGGCGGCCATTCCCTGCGGCCGTCCGTCCATACCTATGGAAACCAGCGGCGCATAGATATTGCGCGCCACCTGCATTACGTCGAAATAATCACCGTAATAAGTGTCGAAGGTGGACGCCTCCCACCAGAACCAGTAGCGCAGCGGCGGGGCGGCGGCGGCGGACGGCGCGGCGGGAAAGCAGAAAGAGGCGAGCAGGAGCGGAAGGAGCAAAATAGATCTGCGCTGACCCATACGCAGATTCTACCTTTTTGCGCGCGGCGGACGGGCGGCCGTCAGAACGCGGTGATTTGCGAAAAAGCTCCGCGGCGGCGTGCGGGGCGAAAACTGCGGAACGCGCAGAAGAAGGTTTACCGGGACTTCACTCGAAAGGCTTTTTAATTTCTCCGGTGGGGAATACCTGGCGCACGGAGTCGAACTTCAGGCCGTAGACATTACCGGCCCCTTCCTTGACGACCCGGACCACCTGGGCGGAAATATCCAGCACGCCCTTTTCCAACAGCCTGACGCGCAGCCTGAGTTTATCGCCCTGTTTCAGGGGCTTGAGCGAAAAAAACCCGGCGCCCGTATTGGAAAAATCCACCAGGCGGCCGGAATCCAGCAGCTTGCCGTCGGAGCTGAAAATTTCCGCCACCGAATCGTGGCTGGCGCGCGGCGCGCGCGGCTGGAATTTAGGATTATCTGGCCTTCCGTACATTTTTCTGTCCCCCCGTTTTTTCCCGTCGGGATAATATTACCAATTTTCCCGGCGTTTTTTCCCGCGCCCCGGCCCCCGGGCCCGGCGGCGCATAAAATTTGTATTATATTTTCGGGCTTATGGAAAACAAAATATATTATCCCGAAGACAAACTTCCGCTGTCCAGGCTGATCCCGATGGGCCTGCAGCACGTGGTGGCCATGTTCGGCGCCACAGTGCTGGCGCCCATCCTGATGGGCTTCAACCCGCAGACGGCCATCTTCTTTTCCGGCGTGGGCACGCTGCTTTTCATCCTGATCACCCGCGCCAAGGTGCCCAGCTACCTCGGCTCTTCCTTCGCCTTCATCGGCCCGGTGCTGGCCGTTACCGGCGGCGCGCCGGAGAAGATCCCCTTCGCGCTGTGTGGCATAGCCGGCGCGGCCGCGCTGTACGCCCTGGCGGGCGCCGCCACGGTAAAATACGGCTCCAAATGGATAGACCGCCTGATGCCGCCCCTGGTCACCGGCACGGTGGTGGCCATCATCGGGCTCAACCTCTCGTCGTCGGCCGTGTCCAATTTCCTCAACGCCGATTTCCGCCTGGCCAACGCCGCCGACGCGCTGAGCCTGCTGGCCGCCGCCGTAACTTTCGCCGTGGCCGCGGGCGTCTCCCTTTATATGAAAGGTTTCTTCCGCCTGCTGCCCATCCTCACGGGCGTAGTATGCGGCTACGCGCTCTCCCTGGCGCTGGGCCTCATCGATCCCGCGCGCCTGGCTGCTATCAGCGGCGCGGCCTGGCTGGGACTGCCGCCTTTCATCGCGCCAGCCTGGAGCCTGGAAGCTTTGCTCGTGATAGCGCCGGTATTCGTGGTGCTGGTGGCCGAGAACAAGGGCCATATAGAGGCCATCTCCGGTTATATGAACCGCGACCTCAACCCGCACCTGGGCCGCGCTTACCTTGGCGACGCCGCGGCCAGTTTCGTATCGGCCCTGGGCGGCGGCACGCCGCAGACCACCTATGCCGAGAACATGGGCGTGATGGCCATCACGCGGGTATTCAGCGTCTACAATTTCATCGCCGCGGCCTGCATCGCCCTGTTGCTGGGCCTGTGCCCCAAGTTCGGCGCGGTGATACTCTCCATCCCCAACCCGGTGCTGGGCGGGGTCACCGTCATACTTTACGGCCTCATAGCCATGATGGGCATCAAGATTTGGCTGGACGCCAAAGTGGACTTCTGCTCGCACAAAAACCTGATCATCGCCGGCTCTTCCATAATAATCTCCACGGGCCTGGGCGTGAAAGGCTTCACCGTCGGCACGGTGAACATCGCCGGCATAGCTTTCGGCACGGTATTCGCGGTGGTGATGAACCTGCTGCTGTCCTTCGGCGGCCGGGACGCCGCCGCCGAGAACCAGGACCACGCGGCCTGCCCCGCGGAATGAAACCAGTCTGAAAACACAAGGAACGATCATGCTCAGCAAACTTCTCGCCATCTATAAACCCGCACCTTTCATTGAGCCGCTGCCGGCGGAGAAAATACCCGCCGCCTACCGGCGCATGCGCTGGCAGATGATGCTCAGCATCTTCGCCGGCTACACCTTCTTCTATTTCGTGCGCAACAGCTTCTCGCTGGCCAAGCCCTACCTGATCAAGGACTACGGCATGTCCAAGGGCGACGTCGGGCTGGTAGCCACCGCGCTGGCCATCTCCTACGGCATCAGCAAGTTCGTGATGGGCAACGTGTCAGACCGTTCCAACCCGCGCTACTTCATGGCCTCGGGCCTGCTGCTGTCGGGCTTCGTGAACCTGGTATTCCCCACTTTCGCCGGTTCCATCGGCGTCATGTTCGCGCTGTGGTTCGTCAACGGCTGGGCGCAGGGCATGGGCTGGGCCCCTTGCGCGCGAACGCTCACCCACTGGTTCAGCGACCATGAGCGCGGCACCATCTTCGCCACCTGGAATTTGGCGCACAACATCGGCGGCGGGGTGGTGGGCCCCATCGTCAACGGCGCGCTGGCGCTGGCCACCATGCTGGCCGCGGGCGCCGCTTTAAGCGCGGGCCTTACGCTGAAGCTGGTCTTCTACGTGCCGGCCCTGCTGGCCATCTCCATGGGCGTCCTTATCCTTATTTTCCTGCGCGACACGCCGCAGAGCTGCGGCCTGCCGTCCATCGAGGATCACAAGAACGACCACCCCGACACCGGCGTGGCCGACCCGGAACGCGAGATGACGGGCAAAGAGATAATGGTAAATTTCATCTTCAACAACCGGCCGCTGTGGATAATTGCGGTGGCCAACATCTTCATCTACGTCGTGCGTTACGGCGTGCTTAACTGGGCGCCCACCTACCTCACCGCCGCCAAAGCCTGCCCCGCCGACACCTCGCGCTGGCTGTTCTTCCTGTACGAAGTGGCCGGCATCCCCGGCACGCTGCTGGCCGGTTGGGCGTCCGACAAACTGTTCGGCGGGCGCAGGAGCCCGGTATCCTTCATCTTCATGGTGCTGGTCACCGTCGCCGTCTGGATATATTGGAAGAACCCGGCCGGGCAGTTCATGGTGGACGCCCTGTGCCTGTTCACCATAGGCTTCCTGATCTACGGCCCGGTGATGCTCATCGGCGTCAGCGCGGTGGACCTGGTGCCCAAAAAGGCCGCCGGCACCGCGGCCGGGTTCACCGGTTTCTTCGGCTACGTCTTCGGTGCGGTCATCGCCGAGCTGGTGCTGGGCCGCGTGGTGGACCGCTGGGGCTGGGACGGCGGCTTCGTGCTGCTGCTCAGCGCCTGCGTGATCTCGGTAATACTGTTCGCCGCCACCTGGAACGTGCATCACCGGTCCGACCGGAAATAAGGATGGCGTTCATGCGGACCCTGATACTTTTCCTGGCGGCGGCCCTGCTGCCCGCCGCCGCGCCGGCGCTGGCCGGCCAGGCCACCGTGCATTTCAACACTTCCGACGGCTGCGCCATCGAAGCTTTCTACCAGGCCCCCTCCTCCGGCGCCTATGTTTTCATCAACACCCACGGCCTGGGCTCCGACAAGAGCGAGTGGGGAAGTTTACAGGCGGCGCTCAAGGCGCGCGGGCTGGGCTACCTGTCGCTGGACATGCGCGGTCACGGCGCCAGCCTGAAATGTTCCGGCAAGGAAGTGTCTTACAAGTCTTTCTCTAAAGCGGACTGGAACGCCATCTCCCGCGACATAGAGGCCGCGGCCGCCTGGCTGAAGAAAAAGAAGATCCCCGCCTCAAAAATGGTCTTCTGCGGCGCCAGCATAGGCGCCAACCTCTCCATCAAGGCGGCATCCGAAGGCGCCATAAAGCCGGCCGCGGCGATCCTGCTTTCGCCCGGGCTGGAATACGCGGGAGTGAAAAGCGAGCCCGCTTTAGTTGCCGCGCAGCCGCTGCGCGTCCTCATAGCCGCGTCCGAGGACGACGCTTACGCCTGGCAGAGCGGCAATTACCTGGCCGCGTACGCGGCGAAGAAAGGCTTCCCTGTAGTTTTCAAAGCCGGCCCCGGCGGCCACGGCGTGAACATGTTCCAGGGCCAGGACCTGATGACCACCCTGATCGACTGGGCCCAAGCCCCCGGCAAAAAATAACCGGCACCCCAGACAGATCGGCACATTATCACAATACTATACAGTGGCCCCGCCCACTGGCAATTGAACTTTGACCTGGCAATT
Source organism: Elusimicrobiales bacterium (assembly GCA_035353595.1). Classification (GTDB taxonomy): domain Bacteria; phylum Elusimicrobiota; class Elusimicrobia; order Elusimicrobiales; family UBA9959; genus UBA9959. The sequence goes on from DAOPZW010000045.1 coordinate 9,373, forward strand.
TCGCCGCCCGGCCGCTGCGGAGGATTTTTTATTTTTTAAAATAACGCCGGGTTTTTGTTATTATAGATTACCTGAACAAAAGGGGAGACTTTAAAAATTTCAGGCCGGGAAAAACCGGTTTTCTGTAAGGAGCTCCCGATAAGCTGTCTTATGTTCACTGCAGGTCGGTCAAGAGGTTTACCATGACGAAACTGGCTATCATAGGGGCGGGGTCGAGCTACACCCCCCTCCTTATCGACCATATTCTGAATTCCAAACTGGACGGGGCGGTGTCCGAGATCTGCCTGATGGACATAGACTCCGGGCGGCTGAAGTCCGTGTACGGCTTCACACAACGCCTGGCCGAAAAGTCCAAGTCCAAGCTGGCCCTGAAGGCCACCCTGAACCTTACCGAGGCGGTGAAGGGCGCGAAGATCGTGGTGCCGCAGATCCGCGTGGGCATGATGGCGGCGCGCCGGCGCGACGAAGAGCTCGGACGCAAATACGGCATCATCGGCCAGGAGACCACGGGCGTGGGCGGTTTCTCCAAGGCCCTGCGCACCATACCGCAGATCCGCAAGATAGCCGACGCCCTGCTGCGCCACGGCGCCAAGGACCCCTGGCTGGTGAATTTCACCAACCCGGTGGGCATAGTCACCGAGGCGCTGGTGCGCTTCCACGATATCCGGGCCGTGGGCATCTGCAACGGCTCGCTGACCATGCACAAGGGAGTGAGCGACCTGATAGGCGCGCCCATGGAGGAGACCGAGATAGATTATGTCGGGCCCAACCATTTCGCCTGGGTGCTGGACGTGCGCCGCAACGGCCGCAGCGTGCTGGGCCCGGTCATAAAGAAGATGATAGAGAAGGAAGGCCTGCCCACGGCGCTCAATATCACCAAGGTGAAGCTGACGCCGGAAATAATGAGGCGCGCGAAAATAATCCCTACCGGCTACCACAAGTATTTCTTCCACGCGGGCGCGGTGGTGAAAGAGGACCGCACAACGCCGTCGAGGGCGGTCAAGGTGGCCGAAATAGAGCGGCGCATCTTCGCGGCCTACCGCTCGCCGGCGGTCTCGGAGATCCCCGAGGCCGTAAAGGAACGCGGCGGCGCCTTCTACAATGTGGTCGCCTACGACGTGATATCCTGCCTGCTGGGTTTGCAGAAGAAGCGCGTCACCGTGGCCGTGCCAAATAACGGCGCTTACGAAGGCTTCGAGCGCGAGCACGTGCTTGAAATGCCCTGCCTGATAGACAAGAACGGTTATAAGCCGCTGAAGACGGCGCAGCTGCCGGTCTTCGCCAGGGGCCTGTCGCAGCGCATAAAGGCCTACGAGGCGCTGACCGCCGAGGCCGCGTGGAAATGCGACTTCGACCTGGCCTACCAGGCGCTGCTGCTGAACCCGCTCACCCCCGACGCCGACGTCACTTTCCGCCTGCTCAAAGAAGCGCTCGTCCGCAACAAGGCCTTCCTGCCGCCCTACAAGGGGGCCCGGTGAAATATTTCCTGGGAGTGGACAGCGGCGGCACCAAGATAGCCGTAGCCCTGCGCCCGGAAGGCGGCGGGGCGGTGCGCGTGGCCCGGGTGCCGGGCGCGAACCTGGAGGTAAAGGGCGTAGAGGCCGTTTACGCCCTTATCAAGCGCGGCGTGAACCAGCTCGCCCGCGGCAGGAAGATAGAACTTTCCGGCGCCCGCTTCTGCCTTTGCGGCATAGATTTCCCCCGCGACCCCGAAATGGTGGAGCCCTATTTCAGGGAACGCCTAAAGCGCGATTTCGGCTATACCGGGCCCATGGCCATAGAGAACGACGCCTTCGCGGCGCTGCGCGCCGGCACGGTAGACCGGCCGGGCTTCATAATTTCCCTGGGCACGGGATTTACCATAGCCGCCATCGACCCCGCCGGCCGCGAGCGCCTGGTCTGCGATTACCAGGTAAGGAATTTACTCATCACCATGACGCTCGGCGTATCCAGCGCGGCCCACGGCCTGCTGCCCGGCGGCAAACCCTCGCGCCTGCTGGGCGAGATAATGGCGCTGGCGCGCTGCAAAAAGCCCTCCGACCTGCTGGCCCGGCTGTGGGCCTGCGATTTCAGGCAATACGCCCGGCCCCTGCCGCAGGAGCTCAAGTTTAAGTTCGTGCCGCTGTTCTACAAGTATTACGCCAAGGGCGACCCGCTGGCCGTGATGATACTGGGCGAATATGTGGAAAGGATAGCCCGCGCCCTGGCCGCCCTCAAGAAATTCGCCGGCGGCAAAGGCACCGTGGTCTTCTCGGGCAGCTTCTTCACCAAGTACCCCGGGGAAAGCGCTTTCTTCAGAGGTGAGATACTGCGCCGCGCCGGCTTCCGCCGAGGGCGCCAGGTGACGCTGGACAAGGAACCGGTTTACGGAGCCGTTCTCCCCTAGCCGGCCCGAAGCGATGCCTAATATTTTTTATTCAGTAAAATTCCGATCCTGCTTTATGCCGGAGCGGCGTTTTTTATCGTCCAGGCGGCGCAGTTTGGAGCCATAGGACGGCTTGGTGGGCCTTCTGCGCTTCGGGGGCCGCAGGGCGCGCTGCACAAGTTCCAGAAGGCGGGCGCGCGCGGCCTGCCGGTTCTGCTCCTGCGTGCGGTATTCGCTGGCGATGATGATGATATCGCCCTCAGCGGTCAGCTTCGAACCCGCCAGGTCTTTCAGCCGTTGCTGCGCTTCCGCGGATAAGCCCGACAGGGCCGGGAAGAACCGCAGCTGCACGGTGGTGGCCACCTTGTTCACGTTCTGGCCGCCGTGCCCGCCGCTGCGGATGAATTTTTCCTCAAAAGAGCCGGGAGCGGGCCGGAAACCATGTTCTGCCATGCCTTTATCTTATCAAAAAACACGATAATGCCAGGCGCTTTTCCGCCCCGAACGCCATTTGACAATACGGGGATTAATTGCTAGTTTTCTGTTTGGGAATGCCATAAACCAGTCATTTCACTGAACAAGGGGAATATATAATGAATAATATCAATAGCCCGGTAAAAATATTGGTCTGCTTAGGTGCCGCCCTCGCGCTCACCGGCTGCGGCGGAGGCAAGAAGAACGTGCAGACCGCCGCCGTAGCGGCGCCCATCGCGGCCTCCGGCCCGGCCTGGGTCAACCAGGGCTCCGGCGCCTTTAAGGACGGCAATTTCTACGGCGTCGGCATAGCCACCGGCATTAAGAACAGGGCCCTGGCCATCGACACCGCCGACAGCCGCGCCCGCGCCAAAATAGCCGAAGTGTTCAACACTTATATCGCCAAGCTCTCCAAAGACTATATGGCCTCCACCACCGCCGGCGACATGAAGGACTCCAGCGAGGAGCAGAACGTCACCGACTCCCTCAAGAGCTTCACCCAGATGAACCTCTCGGGCGTAGTCATCGTGGACCATTGGGTGGACGCCTCCGACGGCTCCATGTTCGCGCTGGCCAAGCTCGACGTGGCGGGCGTGAAGGCCCAGCTCGACAAGGCCAAGGAGCTCGACGCCAAAGTGCGCGACTATGTTAAAGCCAACGCCGACAAAGCCTTTGACGACCTGGCGGCCGAAGAAGCAAAGCATTGAACGGCAGCAGTTCAGAACCCTTTAAAGGAGACCGAACCCCATGAAAACTTATTTATTGCTGCCGCTGCTGGCCCTGCCGCTGCTGGCCGGCTGCGGCGGCACGCAGGTTAAAAGAATAGACACCGCCGCGGTGGTGGACATCAGCGGCAAATGGAACGACACCGACTCCCGCCTGACGGCCGAAGAGCTGATAGCGGACTGCCTGTCGCGCCCGTGGATCAGCGCGGCCTCCGGGCCGGCCGGAGAGAACCCCTCCGTCATAGTGGGCACGGTGCGCAACGACAGCAGCGAGCATCTCAACACCGGCGTTTTCACGGAAGACCTGCAGCGCGCGCTGATAAATTCTGGCCGCGTCAACTTCGTGGCCAGCAAGGCGGAGCGCGGCGAAGTGCGCGACGAGCGCCTCGACCAGGACACCAACGCCTCCGAAGAGACGAAAAAGGCGCACGGCCAGGAGACCGGCGCGGACTTCATGCTCAGCGGCAATATCAGCACCATCGAGGATAAAGAGGGCGGCAAGTCCGTCATCCTTTACCAGGTGAACATGAAGCTCCTCAACATGAAGACCAACCAGATCTCCTGGAGCGGCCAGAAAAAGATAAAAAAATCGGTTAAGCGGTCCGGCTCCAGCTGGTAAGCCCGGGCCCAGCCCGCATGAAGTTCAAGCCCCCCGCGTACCTGTTGTTTGCGGGCGCGGCCGCCTGCCTGGCGGCCTGCGCGGGGCCGTCGCGCTCCTACCGGGCGGGCTTGAACGAGAGGATAGCCGCCAACGACTTTGAAGGCGCGCGCGCCCTGGTAGACCAGGTGAAAGGCTCCGAGTACGGCGAGAAGAACGCCGTGCTGTATTACCTGGACCGCGGCATGGTGCAGCATGACGCCGCGAACTATGCCGACAGCGACCACGACCTGGAAACCGCAGAGAACAGGATGGAAGAACTGTTCACAAAAAGCGTCAGCCGCCGGGCCGCCACCCTCCTGCTCAGCGACAACACCACCAAATACGCCGGGGAAGTCTTCGAGCGCGCGCTGCTCAACACCGTGCGCGCGCTCAACTTCGTATTCCTGGGCAAGCCCGACGACGCGCTGGTGGAGGCGCGCAAGGTGACGGCCTACCTCGGGCGCTTCAACGAATTCATGCAGGGCAAAAGCGGTTACCGCGACAGCGCCTTCGCCCAATACCTCAGCGCCATGCTGTTCGAGGCCAACGGCGACGCCGACGACGCGCGCATCGCCTACGACGCGGCGGCCGAGGCGTACAAGAATTACGCCGCGGACTACGGCAAGGCGGCGCCGGACTTCAAAACCCCGCCTTACGCAAAACTGGAGCGGCAAGGGCTGGGCGAAATAGTCTTCCTGCACTACAACGGCCCCGCGCCGATGAAGGTTTCGCGCACCTTCCAGGTGGCCTGGAACGAAGCCGTGCTGGCGGTCAGCCAGAGCGGCGAAGAAGACAACGCCGAGGCGCAGCGCTTCGACAACGCCCTGAAGGCGGGCATAATCGGGGACGCCATCACCGTGGCCTACCCGGAATATGTGCAGGATAATTATTTCATCGCGGGGTCGCGCATCGCCGCCGGCGGCGCGGAAGCCCCGTCGCTGCTGATGGAGGACATCTCCTCCATCGCCCGCCAGACCCTGGCGGAAAAGAACGACGCCATCAGGCTGCGCGCCATAGCCCGCGCCACCATAAAGTTCGTACTGGCCCGGGCCGCGGCCGACGAGGTGGAGAAGCGCGCCGGCGCCGGCCTGGGCTTCCTGGCCAAAATGATCACCAGCGCCGCGGGCGCCGCCACCGAAACGGCCGACACCCGCGGCTGGACCACCCTGCCGGCGCAGATACGCATGGCGCGGCTGGCCGTGGCGCCGGGCCGCCAGGACGTGAGCGTGACTTTTACCGCCCGCGACGGCACAGTTACCGGCAGCACCGTTTTCAAGGACGTGGAAGTGGTCAAAGGCCGACGGACATACCTGCACTTCCGCACGGCCAGATAGGAGGCTTCGCTTATGCATAAAATTATCGCGGCTGCATGTTCGGCGGTGCTGCTGGCGGGCTGCGCCTCGGCCGGCAGGAAACCGGGCCAGGCCGCGCCGGCCCAGGGCCCGCGCCCCGCCTGGGTGGACGGCTCCGACGCCGGCTATCCCCGCTCCCGCTTCCTTACCGGCGTCTCTTCCGCCGACGACCTCAACGCCGCCAAGGACCGGGCGCGCGGCGAGATCTCCAAGGTCTTCTCGACGCAGATAACCCTCAATACCGCGGTGGCCGCTTCGGAGTACACTTCCGAAACGCAGGGCAGGACCTCCTCCGCTTCCGCCCAGAACGTGACGCAGAACGTGCGCGCGGTCTCGCAGAAAAAGCTCGAGGGCGTGGAGATAGCGGCCACCTGGCGCGACGCCGCGGGCCAGTATTTCGCGCTGGCGGTGCTGGAGCGCGCCAAAGCGCTGGCCGCGCTGGACGGGCAGGCGCTCGAGCTGGACGCCCGGGCGCGCGACACCGCGGCCCTGCTGGCGGCCGCAGGGGACAAGCTGCAGAAAGCGAAACACGCCCTGGCGCTGCTGGGCCTGCTTAAAACCCGCGACGCGCTGACGGCCGACATGCGCGTGCTGGACCCGGCGCGCGGCGCCGCAGCCGGCTTCGACGCGAACGCGGCGCGCCGCGACGCGGCGGCCGCGCTGGCCGCGCTGGACGTGGCGCTGGAGCTGACCAAGGAGAACTCCGCCGCCGTAGCCGCAGCCGTGGTCAAGGCCCTCAACGGCCTGGGCATAGAAGCCAGGGTCGCCGCCGCGGGCCCCGGCACTGACATCGCCGCGGAATGCGCCGTAGAGCTTTCAGCCGTAGCCGACACGGACACGCGATCCCGCTGGCGTTGGCACCGCGGCTCGGCCGCGGTGGCGCTGAAAGAAGTTAAGACCGGGAAAATTTTCCTGACTTTCGACGCCGCGGCCAAGGAAGCCTCGGCGACGGCCGAAGAGGCCAGGCAAAAAACGGAAGCCGCCCTGGGCAAAAAGCTGGGCGCCGAGATCAGCCGCGCCATTGCGGCTTATCTGGAAAATCAATAAACCGGGATTCTGAACGGTAAACAGGAGAACGAGTATGAGAACCGCATTTCCACTTTTAGCCCTGGCGCTGTCCCTGGCGGCCTTCAATGGTCCGGCGGGCGCGGCGTCCGCCAAGGAAAAGCCAGGAACGACCTACAACGTCAGGACCGTGCTGGTAGCCCCCTATTCCGGCGTCATCACTCCGACCTCGGCGGAATTTTTGACGGCGGCCATCGCCCGCGTGAACGGCCCCGGCGGGGCGGACCTGCTGGTGATAGCGCTGGACACGCCCGGAGGTCTGGACGTTTCGATGCGCGAGATCATACAGGCCATGCTCGCCTCAAAAAAGCCGGTGGCGGTCTACGTGTCGCCGCAGGGAGCGCGGGCCGCGTCGGCGGGCGTCTTCATCGCCATGGCTTCGCCGCTGGTGGCCATGGCCCCCGGCACCAATATCGGCGCCGCGCACCCGGTGATGCTGGGCGCCCTCCCTTTCGGCGCGGGCGACAAGAAAGCCGGGAAGGCCGAGCCGGCGAAGGACCCCTCGGCGGAAAAAGCGCTCAACGACGCGGCGGCTTACATACAATCCATAGCGCAGAAGACCGGGCGCAACTCGGCCTGGGCGATAAAAGCCGTTACGCAGAGCAACTCGATACCGGCGCAGGAGGCCGTTAAAACCGGCGTAGCCGATTTTATGGCGGCGAACTTGGACGAATTCCTGGCGCGGGCCGACGGGTTCAGGGCCGGCGACTTCGGCACGCTGCGCGCGGCGCGCCCCGCGGTGGAATACTTCGAGCAGACCCGCCGCCAGAAGCTGCTGGCGGTGATAACCAACCCCGACGTGGCCATGATATTGATGAGCCTGGGCGCGGCCGGCCTTTTCATAGAGCTTTATAATCCCGGCCTGATCCTGCCCGGCGTGGTGGGGGCGGTCTCGCTGGTCACGGCGTTCTACGCTTTCCAGACGATGTCGGCCAGCACCGCCGGCATAGCGCTGATCCTGCTGGGCTTCGTCTTTTTCATAGCCGAGATCAAGGTGCTCAGCTACGGGCTGCTGACGCTGGCCGGCGCGCTGTCCATCCTTTTCGGCGCGCTGCTGCTGTTCGAGCCCCAGCCGCTGGGCGCGCTCTCGGTGTCGATGCACATGCTGTTCTCGACGATAATCGGGCTGGTGGCCGTAGTGGCGGCCCTGGCCTATATCGTGCTGCGCGCCCAGCTGCGGCAGGTGGTCACGGGCATCGAGACCCTGGCGGGCAAGAACGGCCTGGCCAAGACCGCCCTGTCCCCCAAGGGCACCGTGCTGGTGGAAGGCGAACTCTGGCAGGCCGAGAGCGTCTCCGGCGACCTGCCCGCCGGCGCCGCCGTGACCGTGACCGCCGTGGAAGGCTTCAAAATAAAGATCCGCCGCGCCGACTGACCGGGACAAGGGTGCGGGGTTCGGGTTTCAGGGCTGGCGAGGGGATGGGCCTGTCGGGCGCGGGGTCGGCCACACCGTGCGCGCCCTCGCATAAACCGCATAGCGGTTTTGCGCGGGCCCGGCTCGGCAATTTTTCGCTGAAAAAATTGCCTCCGCCCTTGCGGCCCGGACGCGAGGCATAATTATGCCTCGCTCTAAAGCCGGGCCTCACCTCATCACTCGGCTTTCGCGCTTACGCAAGCGAAAGCCTCCGCGAAGGCCCGACAGGCCCATCCCCTCGCCGTCCCCTAAGTTTTTTACATTCTTGGGAGGGGTGGCCGGGGATTTGGCGGAGCAAACCCTCACGGAGGCCGACGCTTGCGTAAGCGCGGAGGCCGAGTGGGGAGTGGCGAGCACGGTGTGCGAGACCACGTGTTTGCGCAGCCAAACCCCCGGCCACCCCGAACCCCGCGCCCGACAGGCCCATCCCCTCGCCAGCCCCGAGCCCCGAACCCCGCGTCCGAAACCCTTTCCGGGCGCCGTCCTTGGGTTATGAACCCCGCCTCATAGCGCAAAGTTGAATAAGAATTGCGCATTTGTCATAATAGAGAAGCGAAATGGCATTATTTCGCGCGGTTTACTCGCAGATTTACTTTATATATATAAGTCGTCACGGAGGAGAGAACATGGGAACAAGATTTACCGACAGGGCCCAGCGGGTCATACTCATAGCGCAGGAAGAGGCAAAACGCCTCAACCACGACTATGTCGGCACCGAGCACATACTGCTGGGGCTCATAGCCCTTTCGGAAGGCGTCGCCTCGCAGGTCTTCCAGAACCTGGGCATCGACCTGCGCAAGGTCCGCGCCGAGATAGAAAAGATCGTGGGCACCGGCGACAACATGATGCTGCTGGGCGAGATCCCCTTCACCCCCCGCGCCAAGAAAGTGCTGGAATACGCCGTGGAAGAGGCGCAGCACATGAGCCACTCCTATATCGGCACCGAGCATATCCTGCTGGGGCTCATCCGCGAAGAAGAAGGCGTGGCCGCCCGCGTGCTGGAAAACCTGGGCCTCAAGCTTGAGACCGTGCGCGAGGAAGTGCTGAGCATCCTCGGCGAGATGGAGCAGAAGGACGCCCCCAAGGAGGCCGCGCAGCCCAAGAGCCACTCGGCCCACGCCGGCCCCAAGGGCAAGTCGAAAACCCCTATCCTCGACGAGTTCGCCCGCGACATGACGCAGATGGCCCGCGAAGGCAGGCTGGACCCAGTGATAGGCCGCTCGGACGAGATAGAGCGCGTCATCCAGGTGCTGGGGCGCCGCACCAAGAACAACCCCGTGCTGGTGGGCGAGCCCGGCGTGGGCAAGACCGCCATCGTGGAAGGCCTGGCGCAGAAGATAGCCGCCGGCGAGATCTCCGACACGCTGGTGGGCAAAAGGCTTTTAAGCCTCGACCTGGCCTCCATCGTGGCCGGAACCAAGTACCGCGGCGAATTCGAGCAGCGCCTCAAGGGCATCATCGAGGAGATCCGCAAGGCCAAGAACAACATCATCATGTTCATCGACGAGCTGCACACCGTCATCGGCGCAGGCGCGGCCGAAGGCGCCATCGACGCGTCGAACATGCTCAAGCCCGCCCTCGCGCGCGGCGAGCTGCAGTGCATCGGCGCCACCACCTTCGACGAGTACCGCAAGCATATCGAGCACGACCCCGCGCTGGAGCGCCGCTTCCAGACCGTGATCGTCGAGCCCCCGTCCGCCCCGGAGACCATAGAGATCCTCAAAGGCCTCCAGGACAAATACGAGAACCATCACAAGTGCAAATACACCGACCCGGCGATCTTCGCCGCGGCCACGCTCAGCGAAAAATACATCACCGACCGCGCCCTGCCCGACAAGGCCATCGACCTGATCGACGAAGCCGGCAGCCGGGCCCGCCTCAAGCTTTCCGTGGCTCCGTCGGAATTCAAGGAAAAAGAGACCGAGATAGAAGAAGTCTCCAAACAGAAGAACGCCGCCATTTACGGGCAGGAATACGAAAAGGCCGCCAAACTGCGCGACAAAGAAAAGGAAATGAAAAAAGCCCTCGAGGATTCGCGCAAGAAGTGGCGCGAAGGCCGCGACAAGCTGGTGCCCGAAGTGACCGAAGAGGATATCGCGCTCATCTGCTCGAAGTGGACCGGCATCCCCGTCACCCGCATGACCGAGACCGAAGCCGACAAGCTCAAGACGATGGAAGGCGAGATCCACAAGCGCCTCATCGGCCAGGACGAGGCCGTGAAGATCGTTTCGCAGGCCATCAAGCGCAGCCGCACCGGCATGAAGGACGCAAAGCGGCCCATCGGCAATTTTATCTTCCTGGGCCCGACGGGCGTGGGCAAGACCGAGCTCGCCCGCGTGCTGGCCGACTTCCTGTTCGGCAACGAGGACGCGATGGTGCGCATCGACATGTCGGAGTACATGGAGAAGTTCTCCGTGAGCCGCCTGATCGGCGCGCCCCCCGGCTACGTCGGCTACGAGGAAGGCGGCAAGCTCACCGAGCTGG
>DAOPZW010000046.1:0-19617 GCA_035353595.1 Elusimicrobiales bacterium
CGGCGCTGAAGCACATAAAGATCATCGTCGTCTCGGGCAAGTCCTACCAGGTCGAGAAGCAGCGCGCCTTCCAGTTCGGCGCCGATTTCTTCCTGCAGAAGCCTTACAACGTTGAAACTTTTTTCTCTACCGTAAAAAGCATCCTCGACGGGATAGCGCCGGCCTCGGCCCCGCCCCCCGCCGCCCCGGCGCCCGAGATAATCCGGCAGGACCTTTCGCCGCAGGCCAGCGACCTGGAAGCCGGGCAGCTCCGCCTTACGGTCTGGGGCTCGCGCGGCATGCCTACGCAGTTCCCCAATACCGTCTCGCGCTACGGACACCAGACCTCCTGCGTTTCAGTGGAGACCAAAGACCACCTGTTCATTTTTGACGCCGGTACCGGCATAGTGGAACTGGGCAAGGAAATAGTTGAAAAAAAACGCTTTTACAAGGATATCTGGATCTGCCTGACCCACTTTCACATGGACCATATCCTCGGGCTCGGCAGCTTCCTGCCCATCTACGATCCGAATTTCGCGATACACCTGGTAGGCGCCAATGACCCGGAGAAGGGCCTGAAAGAAGTGGCGCAGGCGACTTTTTACAGCTCGTATTCGCTGACCAAGACCCCCCCCAAAGCGAAGATAGACGTTTACGAAATACTCGAAGACAACTACGAGCTCCTGCCCGGGGTGCAGCTCTCTTCCATTTACTCGAACCATCCGACCAACACGATGGTGTTCCTCCTGGAGACGCTGGGCAAAAAAATAGCCTACGGGCCCGACAGCGAGATCTGGGGCGACGCGACCGCTTTCCAGGACTACGACGAAAAGCTGGGCGGTTTCGTGCGCAACGCCGACGTGCTGATACATGACGCCGCATGCTCGGACAAGGATTATGAGAAGTTCAAGGTCCAGGGACATTCCGGTTTATCGATAACGGTGGATTTCGCCGCCGAAAAGGCCCTGGCGCGCGACCTGATCCTGTTCCACGCGAAAGCGGACTATACCGACGAGGAACTGGACGCGATGCTCGCGGACGCGAAGGCCAGGGTGCAGACCAAAGGCTATACGCTCAACTGCCATATGCCCGCGGAAAAACAGGTTTTCATGCTGCAGGGAAGCAAATAGGGACCTCCTTTCCCCCTTAAATAAAAAACCCGGGCTGTCCCGGGTTTTTTATTTTCCGCCTGCCGGAGGTTCCGGGCCGGGCGAAGGGCTTAAAACTAGCTGTGCCCGTGGGTTATGTTCACCGCGCGCTCGGGGATAATGCCGAACCGCTCCTCGTAACGCTTTATGTTCTCCACCAGCGCGCTGAGGAAGCGCTTGGTATGCACGGGGCTGGAGATGACGCGCGCGCGCAGCTTCGCCTTGGGCTGGTTGGGCTGCAGGAACAGGAAATCAAAAATAAATTCGGTTTCGCTGTGCGTAACTCCGGCCAGGTTGGCGTACAGCCCCTGGGCCGTGGCTTCGTCCATCTGTACCTCGAGCTGGATCGGCTTACCGGGGTCTTGTTTATTATCTGACATACGGCCTCCTTAAGTTGCGCGCCGCGGCCATTTTCCGGCCGGGTAATTATGAGTATAATATATTTGCGCAGCCGGTAACAGGCCCGCGCGGCGGGCCCGGAGCAGGACCGCGTAAACGCCGCTGGAAACAGCAAAGGCTTAACAGGAAATCATGAGCTCATATCTCTTACTGGCCGCCGCGCTGGCGCTGGCCGCGCCGGCCCGCGCGGAGACCGACCTGAAATGCGAACCGCTGACGCCGCGGGCGCGGACCATAAAGATCTCCCGCATGCAGCCGGTGCGACGCGACAAAACCTGGCTGGAAGGCTCCCCCAAAAGCGTAAGGCTGGTCACCTGCGATACCCGCGGGATGAAACTGGAGGAGTCGGAATACGACGGTAAAACCCTGCGGCTTAAAACGGCCTATACCTACAAGGAAAACGAGGAAGCCCGGGCGCTGTGCGAAACCCTGAAATCCGAAGAGAAACTAACGACCACTTTCAGCGGCGAAGCCCGCTCCGCGCTGGATGAATTCTGCCGCCGCAACAAGAAAAAAGATTTCGGCGCCGCCCTCGTTTACGACCTGTCCCCGTCCATCGGCGAGCCTTCGGTGCGCGGGGGCGCCCCGCAGCCGGAGCGGGGCAAGGAAGGGGCCCGCAGGCCGATACGCCAGATCTTCCGGGTTTACGCCAAAAGCTTCGTAGCCGAAGAGCTGGCTTTCGACCCGGACCTGAACCTGGAAACGCGCACGGTCTACGCTTATGACAAGGGCAATAACCTTATCGAAACCACCTTGCTGGATTTCGAGGACCGCCAGCTGAAACGGGAGACGGTGGCCCGCGACAAGAAAACGGCCTCCCGCACACGCACTGTTTACGGGGAAAGCAACGAGCTGCGGGAAAAGACAGTTTACGAGGACCGGGAAGACGGCACGCTCCGGCGCGAAACGCGCACGGCTTACGACGCGGGAGACCAGATCATAAGCCGCTCCGAGATCTACTGCGACGCGAAAGGCCGCTACCAGAAAGAACTCAGCTATGACGCCGACGCGACGGAACCCGGCCGGGAGTTCACCTATGAATATACGGCCGACGCTAACGGGAACTGGACGCTGGAGCGCAAGGCGAGGACCATTATTTACAACGGGAACCGCATCCCAGACACGCAGTACGCACCTGAAATAACCAAGCGCGAGATCCAGTACTACTGATAAAATAAAGCCGGCCCCTCCTGAAAGGAAGGGCCGGTTTTACAAACCCCGTGCGCTGGCTTATTTAGCCGGCTGCGATTTCCGCACATTTACCGCTTTGGGGCCTTTCTCGGAGTTCTCCGTATCGAACTCCACTTCCTGGTTTTCCGCCAGAGTCTTAAAGCCTTCCCCCATTATGGAAGCGTGATGGACGAACAGGTCCTTTGATCCGTCCTCGGGTATGATGAACCCGAAGCCTTTCTTATCATTGAACCACTTTACTTTGCCTTTTGCCATTTCCTGATTACCTCTCTTTAAAGTACCAATGCCGCGGGCCTTTCAGCCGTTGGAAACATTATATATATTTTCCGCCGCATTCGACACAAGCCCGGGACCGGGCCCCGTGCCCGTCGTCAGTCGTCGCTCCATTTGATATAAAGAGGCATCAGCGCGTTGACCGCGTCCGGGTGCCGGCCGATAACGCGCACGGAGAAGTCGTGGCGCCCGCTCTTGGCGCAGAGGACTTCCCCCTTATACACGTAGGAGTCGCCCATCCGCGCCTCCTGCGTCATGGAAACCGAGCGGCCTTCCTTGAAAACCGTCTCCCCGCCGGCCGTGCCGACATGCAGCTGCACGTCCACGTCCTCAGGGGTAAGGTCCCCCAGCCAGACCACGGCTCGGACCGGCAATTTGGCCCCGGAATGGATCTCCATTTCCGGCTTGAACTGGTCCGTGACCACTTTCACCTGGGGCCAGTTCTCGGCCAGCTTCCGGCGCCAGCCGGCGAACTCCACCACCCGGGAATTCTCGGCGAACTTCTTGTTGGAGCGGTGCGCGTGGAGATAGAACTTTTCGTAATACTCGCGCAGCATCCGGTTGGTGTTGAAATGCGGGATCAGCTTCTGCGCGCAGGCTTTCATCATTTTCACCCAGGCGTGCGGCAGGCCGTCGTCGCCGCGGTCGTAGTAGAGCGGGGCGATGACCTTCTTTATAAGGTTATAGATGGCCTCCGCCTCTACGTAGTCGCGCTCCTCATCGGTATTATAGGCCTCGGTGCCCCCGATAGCCCAGCCCACGTCGGGCGAGTAGCCCTCCACCCACCAGCCGTCCAGGACGCTCAGGTTCATAACCCCGTTGGCGGCGGCTTTCATGCCGCTGGTGCCCGACGCTTCGAGCGGGCGTATCGGGTTGTTCATCCAGACGTCCACGCCCTGCACCATGTAGCGGGCCACGTTCATGTTGTAATCTTCCACGAAGATTATGCGGCTCTTGAACCGCTTATCCATGGAAAGCTTGGCTACGGCCTTGATATATTCCTTGCCCTGGGCGTCGGCCTGGTGGGACTTGCCGGCGAACACGAACTGCACCGGCATCTTCTCGTCGCAGACCAGCTCCATCAGGCGCTCGAGGTCGCGCATGAACAGCGTGGCGCGCTTATAAGTGGCGAACCGCCGGGCGAAACCAATGGTAAGGTAATCAGGGTTAAGGACTTTCTCGGCCTGGGCCAGCACGGTAGGGTCCGCGGCCAGGCGCTGGTGCTGGCGCTTCAGGCGCTCCCGGACCAGCTTAACCAGTTTCTGCTTGCGCACCATGTGCGTGTCCCAGAACTCCCTGTCGTCTATCTCCGACATGCGGCCGAAGTCGCAGGAATCAGGCACGCCGTTGCCCCCGCCCGCCAGGTGCTTGCTGTATAGCTGGTGGTGCTCATGGCTGATCCAGGAGCAGGTGTGCACGCCGTTGGTGATGCCTTCTATCGGGATCTCGTAGCGCGGCAGCTGCGGCCAGAGCTTATGCCACATATCGCGGGACACGTCGCGGTGCAGGAGGCTTACCCCGTTGAGAAAGGCGCACAGCCGCATCGCCACCACGGTCATGCAAAAGCCCATCGAGGTGGCTTCTTCCTTGCCTATCTCCAGGAACTCGGGGAAAGTAAGCCCCAGCTCGCGGGAGTAGATCTCCAGGTATTTGCGCACCAGTTCGAAATCGAAGTGCTCGTTGCCGGCCATCACCGGGGTATGCGTCGTGAACACGGAGGAAGCCCACACCACTTCCCGCGCTTCCGGGTAGGAGAGGCCGCGGCTCTTCATCAGCTGGCTGATGCGCTCGAACAGCAGGAACGCGCTGTGTCCCTCGTTGATATGGTAGACGGTCGGGCGCAGGCCCATGGCCTCCAGCGCCCGGGCGCCGCCGATGCCCAGGACTATTTCCTGGCGGATGCGGTTCTCGCGGTCGCCGCCGTAAAGCTGCTCGGTAATAAGCCTGACCTGCGGGGTATTCTCCGGCAGGTCGGTATCCAGCAGGAACAGCGAGGTCCTGCCCACCGGGACTTTCCAGACGCCGATCTTGACCTTCTCGCCCGCAAGGTCGACTTCGACGCGCAGCGGACGGCCGCCGGCGTCCTTCACGATCTGCACCGGCATGTTGTACCAGTCGTTCTCGGGGTAGCGCTCCACCTGCCAGTTATCGCGGTTGAGCACCTGCTGCACGTAGCCTTTTTTATAGAGCAGCCCCACGCCCACCAGCGGCAGCCCCATGTCGGACGAGGACTTCAGATGGTCGCCGCTGAGCATGCCCAGGCCGCCCGAGTAAATGGGCAGGCCCTCGCCGATGCCGTATTCCATCGAAAAGTACGCCACCTGCATATCCTTGTCCTGCTCCTGGCGGTTCTTGGCGAACCAGGTGTCCTTGTACGCGATATAGCTCTCGAATTTGTTCTGGATCTCACCGAGTTTGCCGAGGAAATTCTGGTCCCGGCTGAGTTCTTCAAGGCGCTCGGGCGGGAGGGTGCCCAGGATCCATTTGGGGTTGCGGTGCGAGCGGTGCCACAGCTCCTCGTTTATCCCGACGAACATCATGATGGCGTCCCAGTTCCAGGTAAACCACATATTGGTGGAAAGTTCGTCCAGAGCCTTCAGGTTCTCGGGCAGGTTGGGGATAACATTAAAAGACTTGATTTTCATTTTTTCTCCAAAAAATATCCGGTGCTAAACTATGCCGCCGTTCGCTTATTCCTTAATTCTATTAAATTATCGGGGCAGCTAAAAAGCGATTTAATAAGATGTCTTGAACTAGCGCATTTATTTTTATATGATATTCCAAGTTCTTTAAAGCAGCGCTGCGGTGAGCAGCAAGTCGGGCGTGTAGCTCAGCTGGGAGAGCGCCTCCATGGCATGGAGGAGGTCGCAGGTTCGATCCCTGTCACGTCCACCAATTTAAAAAGCCCCGTCAAAAGGGCTTTTTTTATTTGCCCCCCTATAATTGTTAGAATACCTCAGTTATGGAAAACCGCTTCACCATCTTTCATCTCGACGACGGCAAGGAGCTGCGCGGCGGGCAGCGCCAGCTGCTTTACCTCGCCAAAGAGCTCAACGCCCTCGGCCACCGGAACACGGTAGTATGCCGCAACGGCTCTCCGCTGCAGCAGGCCGCGCTGGCCAAAAACCTCGACACCCTGACCCTGCCGTACTTTTTTGAATGGGACCCGGTTTCCGCCATCCTGTTAAGGAACGCTCTTGCGGAACTGCCTCGGGCCGCCGGCGCACTTCCCCCCGTGCTGCATTCCCACACTTCGCATACCGCGGCCGTCTCCTGGCTCGCGGCCGCCGGGCTGCGCTGCCTGCGCATCACGCACCGCCGGGTGGATTTTATTCCCGGCCGGCTGACCGCCCGCGTAAAATACGCCGGCGCCGACGGAGTGATAGCCATTTCAAAAGCGGTAAAGGACATATTGCTGAAGGCCGGCGTGCCCGCTGAAAAGATCGCGCTGATCAACAGTTCCATAGACCTCGGGGAGACGCCGTGGAAGGAGGGCGCACTGCCCGCCTACCGGGCCGCCGCGCGCGCTGAACTGGCGGCCGAGCTCGGCATCCCGGCGGGAGCTTTCTGGGCCGGCTCGCTGATAGCCCTGGTGCCGCACAAAGACCCGGAGAACATGGTGCGCGCCGCCGCCCTGGTGCTCAAAGAAGCGCCGCAGACTTTTTTCCTTATAGCCGGAGAGGGGCCGCTGGCCGAAAAAACCGGGCGGCTCGCCCGCGAGCTGGGCGTACAGGACCGCTTTAAGCTGATAGGCTACCGGCGGGAGCCCTACAAGATCCTGGCGGCGCTGGACCTGTTCGTGCTCTCCTCCGCGGAAGAAGGGATGGGCAGCGTGCTGGTGGAAGCCATGAACGCCGCCCTCCCGATAGCGGCCACCACGGCCGGCGGGATCGGCGACGTGATAAAAGACGGCGTCAACGGGCTGACCGCGCCTCCGCGCGACCCCGCGGCGCTGGCCAAGGCCCAGCTGCGCCTGATCAACGACGGGGAACTGCGTTCGCGCCTGGCGCGGGAAGCAGTCCGCAGCCTCGGGGATTTTTCGTCCACGCGGATGGCGGCGCTGACAATTAAGTGTTATGAAACAGCCCTTAAAGATCTTAAGCATAATTGACATTCCCTGGAACAGCGGGCTTGCCGCCTACGCTTTCGACCAGGCCAGGGCCCTGCGGGCCGGCGGGCACGAAGTGATTTTCGCCTGCCCTGACGGCAGCGCGGCCATGGAGTTCGCCGCGCGCGAGAAATTCCGGGCTTACGCCATCCCCGGCCGCAAGGAATACTTCGGCCTGCTGGAAGCGACGCTGCGCCTGCGCGAACTGGCGCGCGAAGAAAAAATCGACGCGCTGTGCGCCCACACCGGGCGAGCCCAGACCCTGGCCTGGCTGCTGCGTCTGAAGGTCCCGCTGGTGCGCGTAAAGGCCGACGCGAAACTCCCCTCTCTCGGGTTCACCTTCCGGGCGGTCACGAAAGTTATTTCCGCCTCGGCCTTCATCGAGGACCGCTACCTCAACGCGGGCCTCGACCCCTCCCGCTCGGCGCTGATAAGGCAGGGCATAGCGCTGCCGGAATTCGAGTATCCGCCGTCGCCCCCGCCCTGGACCATCGGGCTGCTGGGCCGGCTCGACCCGGTAAAAGGCCATAAGTGTTTTCTGCAGGCCGCTGCGGACGTGCTGCGGCGCGGGATCAAGGTCAAGTTCCACATAGCCGGCTACGAAGCCGGGCTGAAATACTCGGACCTTAAAACCTACGCGGACTGGCTGCAGATCTCCGACGACGTGGTTTTCCACGGCAGGGTCGAGGACAGCTTCGCTTTCATGAAAGGATGCAGCATCGGCGTTATCGCCTCGCTGGGCAGCGAGGCGGTTTCGCGCGCCGCGCTGGAATGGCTGGCCTGCGGCAGGCCGTTGGTGGTCACCACCGTCGGCAGCCTGCCGGAATTCGTGTCGGTGGACCTGCAGGTGCCTCCGGGGGCGCACCAGGCCCTGGCCGATAAACTGGTCGACATTATCGGGGCCCCCGAACAGCTCGCCTATACCGGCGGAGAGAACCGCTCCAGAGCGGAAAGCGACTTCAGCGCCGCCGACTTCGTAAAAGCCACGAACTGGCTGTTCGAATCCCTTTGCCGCGGGGACGCGCCGCTGTAAACCGCGCCCCGGCCGCGGCCCTTCTTCCCAAAAGACCTACCCGCGGACCGGGACCTTTGCCCTGAAATTATCGCGGCTTATGCTCTATAATACATATATGTTCAAACACACCGGTAAGTCATTGCTGCTTTACACTTTATTGTTTTGCGCTTATTCTTCCGCCCGGGCCGCTGAGCCCGACTCGGCCAATTTCCCCGGCCTGACCTATCCTATCAGGCTGACGCTGCCCGCCGGAGAAAAGATAGGCGCCGCGCTGTACGAAAGCGCCTTCAGCCTGGCCCCCGCCAAAGATTATGACACGCTGCTGCTGGAAGGCGAAATGTCGGACCCGGCGATGCGCGTAGACATAGAGGTGAAATCCAAAGCTTTTTTCCTGCCTAACACCGGCTATAAACAGACGGGCTTTCACCGCTTTCCCAACGGCCGGTTCTGGGCCAGGTATAACGCGGGGCCCGCGGGCCGCCAGCCGCTCCGGTTCGTAGTTGTGAACCTGGGCGTACAGCCGGGCGCGACGCTTACCATTTACAGCAGCGAGCTCCAGAAAGAGGCCGCCCTCAGGGAGGAGCGGGAGCCGCAGCAGGTAGTTCCCTACGTGCCGGACGCCGCGCTGTCCCTGCCCGAGAACGCGCCGTTCACGCTGGTGCGCCGCGCGCAATGGAAGGCCGCCGCGCCCAAGGAACCTTTTACCCCGCACGCTCCGGTCTACTTCACGCTGCACCACACGCAGGCGCATTACCCCGCCACCTATGCGGAGTCCGTGGCAGAAATACAGTTCATCCAGGATTTCCACCAGAACGGCCGCGGCTGGATAGACATCGGCTATCACTTCCTGATAGACCCGCTGGGCAATATTTTCGAAGGCCGGCCGATAAACGTCGTCGGCGCGCACACGAAGAACCGCAACACCGGCAATATAGGCATCTCGATCATGGGCAGCTACCACCCGCCGGTTTCCAATCCCTTCACCGCCGCCACGCAGAATTCGCTGCTGGCCGTAGGGACCTACCTGAAAGACACATATACCGTGAACAAGAGCAGTTTCTACGCGCATCGCGACCTGCAGTCTAACACCGACTGCCCCGGCAACGATCTCTACGCGAAAATGGGAACGCTGCGCGACCTTATTTTCGACCCGCACCCGGTGGCCGTGCCGGTTATCCCCGGCACGATCCCCGTTTCCCCTGTACAGTCCAGAAGCCTGCGCAGCCTGATGGAGTATCTCGACCGCTGAACACCGCCGGCCGCAAAAGAAGATCCCCCGGACAGCCGGGGGATCTTTTTTGAGGGTTAAAGTATTTCCGCTCTTACCAGGTCGGCGCGGGTTTCGCGCCTGCGCACCAGGCGCCAGGCGGCGGCCCCGGTGATCAGCGCCTCGGCGGCGCGCGGGCGTGAATTGTACTGCGAGCTCATCGAGAAGCCGTAGGCTCCAGCCGAATAGATAGCCAGCAGGGCGCCGCTGCGCGGCCCGGACAGAGCGACGCCTTTGGCCAGGAAATCCCCGCTTTCACAGACCGGCCCGACGATATCATATTTCTTAAGCGGTCCCGGGGCCGCGCCCAGCAGCGCCACCGGGTGCCGGGCGCCGTAAAGCGCCGGGCGCACCAGGTCGTTCATGGCCGCGTCGACAATGATGAAATTCTTAGTGCCGCCGCGTTTCTGGTAAAGGACCCGCGTCAGCAGCACGCCGGCCGGGGCGGCTACCGAGCGGCCGGGCTCCAGTATGACCTTGAGCCCGGTGCCCTGGAATACGCCGGCTATGGCCCGGGCCAGGGGAGCGAGGTCGGCCATCTCGCCCCCTTCCTTCACGCCCCAGCCGCCGCCGACGTCGGCGTATTTAAGGTTGACGCCGCGGGAGGCCATCTTAAGAATGAAAGCGGCCAGCCGGCCGGCCGCCATGGCGTAGGGCCCGGCGCTATGGACCTGCGAACCGATATGGAACTGCGCGCCCACGGGGTTGAGATGCGCGGACCCGGCGGCGTAGTAATAGATGCCGGCGGCCTCTTCAAAAGAAACGCCGAACTTGCTGCCCAGCTTGCCGGTAGCGATGAACCGGTGAGTGTGCGGGTCCACGTCGGGATTTATCCGCAGCGAGAACGGGGCACGCAGCTTCAGTTTGGCCGCCGCCCGCTCCAGCGCGCGGACCTCTTCGAAAGACTCCGCGTTGACGAAAAGGATGCCGGAGCGCAGCGCGTATTCAAGCTCCTCCTGCGTCTTTCCCACTCCCGAGAAAATTATCCTGCCCGGCTCAAAGCCGGCGCGCAGGGCGCGGTACAGCTCCCCGCCGCTTACCACGTCGGCGCCGAAGCCTTCGCCGGCCGCCAGCGCGCACAGGGCCCCGTTCGAATTCGCCTTCATGGCGTAGCAGAACAGCGGGTCCAGCGCGCGGAAAGCTTTTTTGTAAGAAGCTATCTGCCGCAGGAAAACGGCTTTAGAATATACATAAACAGGGGTGCCGGTTTTAGCGGCGATGTCTTTCAGGACCGAAGGTTTGAAATAGCGGGATAGCATGGGACGTAAAAAAGCGGGGGTAAGGGTCCCCCCGCGTTAAAATTTGCTCGGGGCGGGAATCGAACCCGCACGCCGTTAGGCACACGCCCCTCAAACGTGCGTGTCTACCAGTTCCACCACCCGAGCGTAAAGCCGTATAAAGAACTGGATATATTTTACTAAAAAATCCGGAGGATTGCGAAATCCGGAGCATAGTTCACCGCGGCCGGCCCTTGCGGCGCCCGCATAGTATTGTAAAATATGGAGGTGATTTACTTCCTCGACCTGTTCATAGCCCTGCTGCTCATAGCCCTTAACGCGGTTTTTGTCTTAGTGGAATTCGCACTGGTGAAAGTGCGTTTCACCCGCCTTGAAGAATTGGCGGCCAACGGCCTGAAGGCGGCAAAGCTCGCGAAGAAGCAGGTGCAGCAGATAGACGCCTACCTCTCCTCCATCCAGCTGGGAATAACCATGGCCAGCCTGGGCCTGGGCTGGGTGGGCGAGCCGGCCATGGCCGCCATCCTGGAGCCGGTTTTCGCCTGGCTGGCGCTGCCGCTCCCCCCCGCCATGCTGCACAGCGTCGCCTTCGTGATAGCTTTCGCGCTGATCACGGGGGTGCACGTCATAGTCGGCGAGCAGGCGCCGAAATACATCGCCATCCTGATGCCGGAGCAGGTGATCCTGCTGTCGGCCATCCCGCTGGAGATCTTTTACAAAGCGACGTACTTCCCGATGCTGGTCATCAATAAAAGCGCGAACTTCGTCCTCAACCTGCTGCACCTGAAGCCTTCGGAAAGCGAAGCGCTGCATTCCGACGATGAACTGCGCATGATCCTGGGCCAGTCCCAGGAGCACGGCAAGCTCTCGCTGGGACGCCTGATGATGTTCGAACACCTCTTCGACTTCGGCAAGACGAAGGTCAAAGAGGTAATGACGCTGCGCGGCGCCATCGCCTCCATCGACCCCGCGGCGCCCTGGGAAGATACGCAGAAACTGCTCAGGGAAAAGCGGTTCTCGCGCTATCCCCTGCGCCGGCCGGACGGCACCATGTCCGGCTATGTGCACCTAAAGGACCTGGCCTACTCGGCCTGCCGCGTCGCTCCCGACGGCAGATCCGGTCCGGACCTGCAAGCGGCGAAAAGGCCCCTTGCCGAGATCTCCGGCGATATTTCAGTAGAGCGCGCGCTCAGGGATTTTCAGGAAAAACGCCGGCAGCTCGCGCTGGTATGCGGCCCTAAAGGAGAAGTCACCGGACTGCTCACCATGGAAGACATCATCGAAGAACTTACCGGGGAAATACGCGACGAATTCGACCAGCCGCCGAACCTGCTGCTCAGCTCCCTGCTGGTGCCTCAGTCCTGCAGCCTGGAGCTGGAGAACACCGGACGCTTCGAGGCCATAGAGGAAGTGCTGAACAAGCTCCATAAGGCTTCGCCCTCCTTCAGCAGGGAGGACGCCCTTGCCGCCATTATCAAGCGCGAATCCAATTTTTCCACGGCGCTGGGCCACCAGACCGCCTTCCCTCACGCCCGGCTGGCCTCCCTCTCAAAGCCCCTGCTGGCCATCGGCAAAAGCCGGGACGGGATCGCCTTCCCCGCCCCCGACAACCAACCGGTAAAAGTGATCTTCATGATCCTCACCCCGTTCAACGAACCCACCATGCAGCTGAATATCCTTAAACAGCTGTCCGGGCTTATCTCGAACGTAACTTTAAGGAAGCGCCTGTTCTCGGCGACCACCCCGGAAAACCTGATGGACGTGATCCGCACCTTTGAGAACAAGGTGATGGAATAAGAAAGAGTCCGGGAAGTCAGCAAAACAAGACAAAGAAAGAAGCCCCGCGCACAGCGCGGGGCTCTTCTTTTCTATCCGCCGGCGTGAATTACTTCTTTACAGGGGCCGGGGCGGCGGGAGCGACGGGAGCAGCCTTCGCCGGGGCGGCGGGAGCAGCCTTCGCCGGAGCGGCTTTAGCGGGCGCGGCTGCCGGTGCGGCGGCGGGCGCCGGGGCAGGCTGGGCGGGGGCGGCCTGCTGGGGCTGGAGCGGGACCCGCTGCATCACGGACTGGAAACGGTTGCTGGAAGAGAACACCGTAAGCAGCAGCGACGTGGCCGCGAACAGCGCGGCCGCGCCGGCGGTGAATTTCTTTATGAACGAAGTGCCGCTGGCGGCGTTGAACAGGGAATCGCCGCCGCCGCCGAACATGGACAGCGCGGACCCTTTGCTGGTCTGGAAGACCACGATCGAGATTATTATTATAAACCCCAGCGCTATATGCATCGTCATGATAAATGTGTACATTTTTCCTCCAAACAACAAGATAACCGACAGCCGGCCGTCCGGCAAAACCAGTGCTACGCTATTACTTCTGGGATAAAGCCACCAGTCCGGGCAGCTGCTTCCCCTCAATGAACTCAAGGCTGGCGCCGCCGCCGGTCGAGCAGTGTGAAATATTCTCCGGCTTCACTTTGGCCGTCTTCAGCACGGAAAGAGTATCGCCGCCGCCCAGGATGGTGGTGGCTCCGCCCTTGGTAGCCTGCGCCATGGCGTTGGCCACGGTTATGCTGCCGCTGGCGAAAGCCGGGGTCTCAAAGATCCCGACGGGGCCGTTCCAGAAAATGGTCTTGGAAGCTTTTATTTTATCCGCGAAAAGCAGTTCCGTGCGGGGACCGACGTCCACGCCGATCCAGCCGTCGGGCACGGCCATGGCCTGCGTAACGTCCACTTTCGCGTCGGGCTTTATCTCCTGCACCACGCGGTGGTCGGCCGGCAGCAGCATCTCGACGTTGTTGCGGTGCGCCTTGAGGATGATGTTCTTCGCTTCCTCGACTTTGTCCGCCTCGAGCAGCGACTTGCCGATATTCGTGTTCTGCGCGGCCAGGAAAGTGTAGGCCATGCCGCCGCCGATTATCAGGGTATCGACTTTTTCGATAAGGCTGTAGAGGACGCTGATCTTGTCGGAAACCTTGGCGCCGCCGATGATGGCCAGGAAAGGCCGGGTGGGGCTGACCATGGTCTTATCGAGGTATTCCAATTCCTTCTGCACCAGGAAGCCGATGGCCCCCGGCAGGAACCTGGCGATGGCCGCGGTGGATGAGTGCGCGCGGTGCAGCGCCCCGAAGGCTTCCTGCACGAAGAATTCGCCGTGTTTGGACAGCAGTTTCGCGAACGCTTCGTCGTTCTTCTCTTCCTCGGCGTGGTACCGCAGGTTCTCCAGCAGCACGATCTCGCCGTTCTTCGCTGAGGCCACCACTTTATCAGCCTCGGGGCCTACGCAATCGGAGGCAAAATGGACCTTCGCGCCCGCAAGTTTCTCGAGGTGGGCGGCTATAGGTTTAAGACTGTATTTGGGCTCCGGCTTGCCTTTGGGCCTGCCCAGGTGGGCCATCAGCACCACTTTGCAGTTGGCGTCGAGGAGCAATTTAACGGTTTTCAGGGTTTCACGGATACGGGTGTCGTCGGTTATGACGCCGTCCTTGAGCGGGACATTGTAGTCGACGCGGACCAGCACGCTCTTATCCTTAAGATGCGCGTCCTGCACTTTCGCCAGCTTCAATACCGTTTTATTTTCCGTGGTCATTTTGCACCTCTGAAATTTTAAACCTCGCCCGGGCCGGCTGGGCCGGCCCGGGACGGGCTTTGTTTATACTATTTTCTTAAGGGCGGCTTTCAGGCCGCCGGCTTTGCGCTCTTTCAGCTCGTACGTCACGCGCACTGACGGCTTATTGAACTCCAGATGGCGCGCCAGGTCTATGGGCGTGCCCACAATGACCACATCGGCCTTCACGGCGTTGATGGTCTTCTTCAGCTCCGCCATCTGGGCGTTGCCGTAACCCATCGCCGGCAGGATGTCGGTGATCTGCTTGAAGTTCTCGTACACTTTCTTTATCGTGCCGACGGCGCACGAGCGGGGATCCACGATGGATTTCGCCTTGTACTTCTTCGCGGCCACGTGGCCGGCGCCGAAGTTCATCTCGCCGTGGGTCAGCGTGGGGCCGTCCTCGACGACCAGGACTTTCTTGCCCTTTACGGCGGCGGGATTGTCCACGGTCACGGGGCTCTCGGCCTCGATGATCCGCGCTTTCGGGTTCATCTTTTTGATGCTCTCGCGCACAACGGCTATTTCCTTGGCGCTGGCGGTGTCCACCTTATTGATCACGATGATGTCGGCCATCCGCATGTTGGCGGCGCCGGGGTGGTAGGTGGCCTCATTGCCCGCGCGCAGCGGGTCGGCCACGGTGATGAAGAGGTCCGGCTTGTAGAACGGCATGTCGTTATTGCCGCCGTCCCACAGGATGACGTCGGCCTCTTTCTCGGCGCGCTTGAGGATCTCGCCGTAGTCCACGCCGGAGTAGATGATGTGCCCGGCGGCTATGTGCGGTTCGTACTCTTCCATCTCCTCGATGGTGCACTTGTGCGTCTTCAGGTCCTCAAGGGTCTCATAGCGCTGCCAGGTCTGCTTGACCAGGTCGCCGTAGGGCATCGGGTGGCGTATGGCCACGACCTTCTTGCCCATCTCCTTGAGCATGGAAGCTATCGCGCGGGTGGTCTGGCTCTTGCCGCAGCCGGTGCGCACGGCGCAGATGGCTACCACGGGCTTCGTGGACTTAATATAGGTATGTTCGCCGCTGAGCAGCTTGAAGTCGGCGCCGGCGGCCAGCACTATGGAGGCCTTCGACATCAGCGTATTGAACGCCACGTCGGAATAGGCGAACTCCACTTCGTCCACCTTAAGTTTCTTTATAAGGTCGACCAGGTGCTTTTCCTCGTATATCGGAATACCCTTCGGGTACAGTTTGCCGGCGAGTTCCTTGGGATACTTGCGGCCCGCGATGTTGGGGATCTGGTAAGCGGTGAAAGCCACCACTTCGTAGTCCCTGTTGTCGCGGTAAAACACGTTGAAGTTATGGAAGTCGCGGCCGGCGGCTCCCATGATCAGCACTCTTTTCTTAGCCATTGTTGCTCTCCTGTCGTAAACAAACACGCCGGGCGTCTTAGGGTCCGCGCCGAAACGCGGACCCGACACCCAGGCAAATCACAGACCTTTCTTTATCATCAGCAGGGCCAGGTCGATAACGCGGTTGGAATAACCCCACTCGTTGTCGTACCAGGCCAGGACCTTGGCCAGGTTGCCGCCTATGACCTTGGTGCTCAGACCGTCCACGCTGGAACTCAGCGGGGAATGGTTGAAGTCGATGCTCACCAGCGGCGCCTCGACGAATTCCATGATGCCCTTCATCGGGCCCTCGGCGGCCTTCTTGATGGCGGCGTTGATCTCTTCGGCGGTGGCGGGCTTCGCCAGCGTGACGGTGAGGTCGACCACGGATACGTTGGGGGTAGGCACGCGGATGGCGAAACCGTCCAGTTTCCCCTTCAGCTCGGGCATTACCAGGGCGATGGCCTTGGCGGCGCCGGTGGAAGTGGGGATCATGCTCAGGGCTGCGGCGCGGGCGCGGCGCAGGTCCGAGTGGGCCATGTCGTGGACCTTCTGGTCGTTGGTGTAGGCGTGGATGGTGGTCATCAGGCCTTTCTCTATGCCCCAGTTGTCCTGGAGGACCTTGGCGAAAGGGGCCAGGCAATTGGTGGTGCAGGAGGCGTTGGAAACCACATTATGGAGCTTGGCGTCGTATTTGTCGTCGTTGACGCCCATCACTATGGTAAGGTCTTCGCCCTGGGCCGGGGCCGAGATGATGACTTTCTTCGCGCCGCCCTTTGTGATGTGATTCTCGGCGCCTTCCACCGCTTTGCCTTTCTTGTTCACGCCGTCTTTCTTAATGGTGAACAGGCCGGTGGATTCCACCACGATCTCTACGCCCAGGCTCTTCCAATTGATGGCGGCCGGGGACTTTTCCTTGAAAACCTTTATTTTCTTGCCGTCCACGGTTATCTCGTCGTCGGCGGTGGCCTTGACATCGCCGGCAAGGCGGCCGTGCACGGAATCGTATTTCAGAAGGTGGGCGTTGGTCTTAGAGTCGGTAAGATCGTTTATAGCCACCAGCTCCAGCTGACCGTCGGTCCTGGCCAGGATGGCGCGCGCCACCAGCCTGCCGATGCGTCCGAAACCGTTTATACCTATTTTTACAGCCATTGTATTTCCTCCGTAAGTTGCAGTTTTATCAAATTTTAGCGTACGACCCGACCAATTAATTATAACAAATAAGTTGAGGCGCCGCATTCCGGAGGGCTGCAAGCGGCGGCGGCGCCAACGAACGGCCCGCCCGCCTGGCGGCCAAACCGGCGGCAAATCTTGTACAATTTCCCTTAATCATGGAATCCGCGAATCTCTGTATGAGCCAGGCCGAGAGCGCAATACTGTGGGGGGCACCTGTGTTTTTCGGCGTTTTCCAGCTGTTCGTCCTGGCGGCCAGGCTGGCCTCCGGCGAGAACTGTACCGCGCGGCTGAACAAGATCCACCTGCTTTTTTTCCTCCCCTATACCCTGACCTCGTTCATCTACTGCGCTGGCACGGGCCAGTTGCGGCTGTCGCTGCTGCCCGCCTTCGCGGCGGGCTGCTTCATCTACTTCAGCCTGCATTATATCTATCTTAATTCCTTCATCGGCCTGGCCAAAAAAAGTTTCTCGGTGAACATCCTCGCCGACATCCGCGCCCTGGCTGAAGGAAGCCCGGACGGCACGGTGGCCCTGCCCGCGCTGCTGGCCCATGAAAAGGTAAAGACCGATTACGTAAGGCTCAACCGCTTAAGCCAGCTGGCGGCGCTGGGCCTGGCGGAGCGCCGGCAGACAGAATACCGCATTACGCCGCGCGGACGTTTTCTCAACCGGCTGGGCAACGCCGTCCTGAAATGCTGGAACCTGAGGCGCCTATGACCGTGCCGGCCGCGCTAACCCTTTCCGTTTCATTCTTCACCGCCGCCGTATTTATCCACCTGCTCATCTGCACCTATACCGGCGGGAACAAGTTCATGCAGAAGGGCCTGCTGACGGGGTTGGCCGTCACCGCGGCCGCGGCGGTTTGGCAGTACAGCACGGGCCCGCTGGACCCGGTTTCCCTCTACCTGGTAATTACGCTCTGGCTGGCCTACCTGATCTTCCTGATAAACCTGCTGAACTCGGTCACGCTTAAAATGCTCGCCCGCCTTGCGCAGGAACCGTCGGGCGCGCTGGACGAGGAGGCCTTCCGGAACCTCTTTAACGAAGAGACCGGCATAAAACTCCGCCTGGAGGATATGCGCGCCAACGGCTTCATACGACAGGACGGAGAAAATCTCCGCCTGACCGAAAAAGCCGGGCTGCTGCTCAGGACCGTCTTTTTAATAAGGAAAATACTTTCGATCGATGTCGTCGGCTGACGGCAGCTGAAATCTTTACCCAGACACCGAGCAAGGATCACGCCATGAAAAAACGCTCAGTAGACGAACTTATTTATCTCGGTCTCTGCCTCTTCGCTTTTTCAGTGATATTCTCGGTAACCGCGGTGGAAGCCGCGCTCTTCCTGATAATATTCCTGCTGATCGCAAGAATGCGCCGCGAGAACAAGCTGGGAGAACTTAAGCGTACACTGACCGGTCACCCGCTTTTCATTCCCTGGATGGTATACCTGGGGGTATGCCTGCTGACCTCGCTGACAGCCTATTACCCCATGAAAGGACTGGACCAGCTCAATTCGGACTTCCTTAAATACGCCTGCCTTTCGACCTTGTTCCTGGCCGTAAGGAAAGACCATCTGAACACGCTCTCCCGCGTATACATCGCCGCCGCCGCGCTAAGCGCCGGCATCGGCATCGCGCAGGTGTTCCACCTGTTCCCCAGCGTCTACGACGCGGCCTCGGTGCGCGCCAACGGTTTAATGAACGCCGTACGCTATGGAGAGGTCATGGTGCTGGCGTTAGCGCTGGCGCTGGCAAGAGTCCTTTCTCCCCGGCCTACGGACTCCCGCCGCGAGCGTTTTTTTTATATTGCCGCAGCAGCAGCTGTCTTCGCCGCGCTGATCTTCAGCCAGACCCGCGGAGCATACCTGGGCTTTGTTGTTTTAATAACCTGCCTGCTCATCTTCGGCAAAGGCTTCCGCCTGAAACTCCTGGCCGCCACCGGCCTCCTGCTCGCCGTTGCCCTGATCGCGGCAAAGGTCACCCCCGCGATAAGCAGCCGCCTCACGGCGACCGCCACAAGCTCCGGAACAAGCGCCAACCAATATGTAGCGATAAATACCCGCAAAGAGCTGTGGATAACAGGCTATAAAATGTTCAAGGCCCACCCGTTAGTCGGCGTGGGCCCGGACAATGTAAAATCTCTTTTCCTCATCTTTCACCCGGAAACCATTGAGGATAAGGTCTGGGGCAGCCTGCACAGCATCTACATTCACCAGGCGGCCGAGCGGGGCATCATCGGTTTGGGCGCGCTGCTTTTCCTTTTCTGGGCCATGCTGACATTTGCGCTCAAGCGGTTCAGGGCGCTGCCCGGCCCTGACACGCTATGGGCGCTGTGCGCCCTGCCCGCTTTCTACGCAATGAACTTAACGGAGATCTCTTTCCAGCACGTGCATACGTCTTTCGCTATATTCCTTGCGCTGGCTTTTTCCGCCGCGGCTGAAGAAGGGGCCTCAAACTGACAACGCCGCGTTTTTCAGCATAACAGCGTCCTTCTGGAAAACCCTGCGGAAAGTCCTGAGTATAATACCCAGATCCAGCGCCAACGACATGTTCTTTACATAATACAGGTCGTAATGGAGCTTTTCAATAGACTCGGCCAGGCTCGAGGTGGCGTGGTAATTTATCTGCGCCCAGCCGGTAACGCCGGGCTTTATGAGGTGGCGCAGGTGGTAATGCGGCACGCTGCGCTCAAGGATACGGACCTCGCGCGTCCACTCGGGGCGCGGTCCCACCAGGGACATATCGCCCTTTAAAACATTCCAGAGCTGCGGGATCTCGTCGAGGCGCGCGCCGCGCAGGAACCGGCCGAGCTTAGTGATGCGGACATCGCCGCCCTCCGCCTTGTAAAGCGGCCCCGCCTTGCTGGCCCCCTCTACCATGGTGCGGAACTT
>DAOPZW010000047.1:0-18798 GCA_035353595.1 Elusimicrobiales bacterium
CCTTTGAGGCCGGCCGCCCGCCGCACGGTTTCCAGCCAGGCGGCCGTGCCCCTCAGCCCCAGCGGCAGGCCCGTTTCCACCAGTTTAGCCCCGGACTTTTTCGCCAGCGTGGCCGCGGCCCTGCGGCCGTAAGGCAGGGACACTATCAGTCCGGCTTCCAGCGCGCGCGACAGGTCCCGGAAGCTGCCGCCCGAGGGAAAAACGCAGGTCAGTTCCAGGCCGCAAAGTTTCAGCAGCATGCGCAGTTCTTTTATATTGGCCGCATGGTCGCCTTCGCCGCGGTCCGGGAAATAGCCGGCCAGGGCCACCGAGCGCGGGCGCGGCGCGGCCTTGCGCGGCGGCAGCGCCCGCGCCAGGGCGTTCAGCGCCAGCGCATAGCCCTCCAGCCAGTCCGCGTCCAGCGAGGAGGGGGGCACGTCCACCACGGGGGCGCCGCCGGTCACGCCGGCCGCCAGGCCCTCGTAATCGAGCCCGGCCAGCTTCAGGTAAGGCAGCCCGGTAACCATTACCACCGAAAAACGGCCGGAGCCGGCCACGCTGTTGAGCAGGGCGGCCAGCGGCTTCTCGGGGTTCTCTTTCTGCGGCAGCGGGCCGGCCATGGTGCAGATGATCCTGTGCGCGCCGTCGGGCGAGAGCAGGGTGGAGTAGGCGTCGTGATTGCCGGCCAGGAAATCGATCTTGGACATGACGCAGTTGAGGCCGTCCATCACCGCGCAGGAATCCTTTACGGCATTGGCGGCGAGGAAGATCCCCAGCTGGTAAGGCAGGTTGAAAGTCCGCGCGAAATCCTTACTGCCTGAGGTAGCGTTCATTGAAATCCCATTGGCAAAGTTCCAGCAGGCGTCGCCGGGTTTCCAGCGCGCCCTCGTAGCCGGCCTCGAACAGCGAGGCTGAAAAAGGCGTCTTGCCGGCGGCGGTCACGCGGGGGTCGAGGCGGATGTCCGAATAGACGAGGCGCAGCGCCTTGTCGGCGCGCAGCAGGGCGCGCAGCTCTGCCGGCGTGCGGAAGACGGCGGCCGAAACGCGCAGGCCCGGGTTCGCGGCTTTTAGCGTGGCGAGGGCGGCCGCTGCCTTGCCGGGCAGGGAGGGGCTTTTCCCGGCGCGGCCGCCGGCCGCCGGCGGTTCTGTTGCGGGCAGCAGCAGGCGGATCTTGAAACCCGCTTCCGCCAGCACCGGCAGGACGGGCACCATCTTCAGCGCCGCGCTGCCGGAAAGCAGGGCTATTTCCTCCGGCGCCAGCACGAAAGCGGCGGCAAAATTTTTCACCCGCATCTGAAGCCCGGCCGCGGATTTTTTTTGGGCGGCCGTAGGGCCGGCGGCGATCTTTTTCCGGCCGAGGGCGCGGGCTACGGCCTTCAGCCAGGCTTCGGTGCCGGCGAAGCCGTACGGCGCGCCCGGCAGTATCCATTTCATCCCGGCCTTGTCGAAAGCCGCTGCCAGCACGGCGTCGGGGCCCGGCAGCGCCTGCAGCCGCGCCGAGCGCGCGTCGGCGTAAAAATCTTCGCCGGGGATCACGGAGGAAATACCCCGTTCGGCCAGCAGGGCGGCCATGGCGGGCGCGGCCGCGCCCCAGTTCACCAGGCAGACGTCGCGGGCCGGCCCGGCCGCGGCGCCGGTGAGTTTGTGCGCCATGAAAGCGGCCCGCACCCCGGATTTAACGGGGCTGTGTTCGTAGAAACTGTTGAAGCGCTCGATCACTATCTTTACGCCTTTCTCCCGCTCCACCCGCCGCACCAGGGAGACGGTGTCGCTGGCGAGCATCAGGGGGGCGCAGCCGACATAAAATTCTATCAGGCCCCCCGGGCCGGCCTGGTCCGCCGCGGCGTAGAGGGCCTTGAGCGTCTTGGCCTCGTCGCCGAAGACGGAGTCGGCGGTGTTGAAATCCGTGTTCACTATGCGCGCGTCGGGCCTGGGCAGCTGCGGGCCGCGCTGGTCCCGGCCGCCGCCTTTGGGCCCGGCGCTTTCGCTGAACGCGCCCAGGGCGCCGCCTTCGCAGCCGCAGAAGCGGCATTCGCTGTCGCCGTGCTCCACCAGTACGGAGCCGGCGGGGATGTGCGCCTCCACCGCCCCGCCCGGGAAGATGAAGCGCTGCCACTGGCCGAACCCCGTGTGGGGCCGCAGCGGCGTGCCGGGGGCGGTCAGGGACCGGTCTTCCGGCGCGACGCCGCCCAGCAGTCCGCCGTAGAAATCCTTCAGGCCCGTGAAGACCGAAAGCAGCTCGTCGAAGCGCAGCGCCGCCAGCCGCCGGGCGGCGGCCGTAAGCGCCGGCGCCGCGGCGGCCATGGCGGCCTTGCCGGCGGTAGGGTGGAAGCACACTGTCCAGTCGGAAAAGACGGCCATGCCCGGCCTGGCGCCGGAGGCGGGGCCTATAACTATCCTGCACGCTCCGCTCCCGTGATCCCAGTCGCAGATCATCTGGTCGCCTTCCATGCCCGCCGGGCGCATGTCGACGGCGGCGAACAGCGAGGCCGCGGACCTGGGGGCTCCGGGCTTTGCCGGCTTTCCCGCCGTGGGCTTGCGTGCGGCCGCAGGCCTGCGGCCTTCGGCGAAGGCGAAAAATTCCGCGTCGGTCAGGGCGCGCGGCGGCGCGGCCGGCGGGCCGGAGGCGCGGATGGCCGTGCACAGTTTCCAGGCGCGGCGGGCAAAATCGCTGTCGGGGTAGGCGAGCGCGGCCGGGATATGCGCCCGTTCCGCCGCCGCAACCGCCGGGTCGCGCAGCGTCACGCCCAGGACGCGCGCGTTCACGGCCCGCGCGAATTCCCGGACCAGGGCGGCCCCTCCCGGCGTCTTCACGTTCGCGGCCAGGCCGGCCAGGTACACGCCGTTGCGGGCGTAGTTCTCCGTCATCATGATCAGCCGGTTGGCCGCGTGAAGGGAAAGCATTTCTTCGGAGGTCACTATGACCACTTTTTTCGCGAAGCCGCGCCGCAGCGGGGCGGCGAAGCCGCCGCAGACCACGTCGCCCAGCACGTCGAAGACCGCCGCGCCGTAGCCGCCGGTTTCCAGCAGGGCGGAGTCCTTGATCGCGTCCAGCATCGAGCCGATGCCGGTGCCGGCGCAGCCTACGCCGGGCTGGGGGCCGCCGGCTTCGATGCAGTGGATGTCCTTTATGGGGGAGGCGTGCACGCTGTCCTGTAGCACTTCCTGGCCCGGCCCCGCGGTCTTCGAAGTGAAAGAGCGTATGTGCGCGCCCATCAGCGCCAGGGTGGAGTCCATCTTCGGGTCGCAGCCCACGTGCAGGACTTTCTTCCCGCCGGCCGCCAGGATGGCCGTGATGTTGGAGGCGAGGGTGCTTTTCCCTATGCCGCCTTTTCCGAAAAAGACTATGCTTTCCATATGGGTGCGCGGAAACTTTTTTGCCCGCCCGGACCGCTGCCGGGCCCCTTTATAAAGGCAATTATACACTATGGTATAATAAAACTGCGCGATATGGCGAACAGTAGAGTCCCGAAAAAATGGATCAGCGAACAGGCCTGCGTCAGCATGGCGCATACCTGCAACCTGTATTGCGTTTATTGCCATAATCCGCCGACAGGCGAGAAGAAAGACGCGGGGCAGACCGCCGCGGAAATGAAGGCCGCCGGGGTAAAAGCGGTAAGCCTGGAAGGCGGCGGCGAACCCACCGCGAGCCCGGATTTTTTCAAGTGGATAAAAGCGCTTAAAGCGGCCGGGGTAAAGGACATCATGCTGTCCACCAACGCCGTGGCGCTGGCGGACCGGGCCTTCTGCCGCAAGGCTGTCCCGGCCGTGAATTTCTTCACCGTCAATTTTCCTTCCCACCGGCCCGAAGTCTACGCCCGGATAACGCGCAGCGTGAAATTTCCGCAGGCGGTAAGGGGCCTGGCCAATATCAAGGCCCTGGGCGGCGAGGAAAAGATCCGGTTCTTCCACATCATTTCCAGCGAGAACTACAGGCTGCTGCCCGGTTTCGCCAACTGGGCGGCGAAGAACTTTCCCCGGGCGGCTTTTATCAACTTTACTTTTGTGCGCAACAAGGGGCGCGCCCCGGCGGCGCCCGGGATAGTCCCCTCGTACCGCGAGGTAGCGCCGTTCCTGGCCCTGGCGCTGGCTTCGCTGAAGCTGCGCGGCTTCAGGGCCGTGGTGCAGAACATGCCCCTGTGCGCGCTGGCGGGGGTGGAGGGTTTTTCCTTCGAATACCAGCGCTGGCGCCGGGGCGACAAAGTGCTGGAAGGCGGCGTCGACGCCGCGGCGCCGTGCCGGGCCTGCGCCCGCTGTACTCTTGCCCCGGCCTGCTGCGGCGCCAGGCCCGATTACATAAAAGTCCGCGGCGCGGGAGAGCTGAAGGCTTCGAAGCTGGACCCGCGTTCGATAATACCGGAAGATTTTTGAACCGCAGTTTTGCGGGGCCGGGCGGTTAGCCCTCTTTTCTAAAATGAAGATAGTTTCCTGCTTTTCAAGTCTCGACGAAATAAAACCCCTGGCCAAGGCCGGGGCCGACGAGCTGTATTGCGCCGTCCCGGGGCTGCCGTCTTTCGGCGAACCGGCCCTGCTGACCGGGGCGGGGGGGCTTAAGGCCGCGGTGCGCGCCGCCCATGCGCTGGGCCTGAAAATATCGCTGGCCGTAAACAGCCTGGGGGAGGCCAGCTTCACCCGGCCCGGAGAGGGGCGGCTGCTCAGGCGGCTGGCGGCCGCGGACGCCGCTGGCGTGGACGCTTTTATCGTGGCCAGCCCCGCCATCCTGGGCCTGCTGCTGGCCTTGAAGCGGCGGCGCGCGCGTCTGCACCTCAGTTCGGTGCAGCCTTGCTTCAGCAGCCTGTCGGCCGCTTTTTTTCTCGACCTCGGAATTTCCAGGATAATCCTGCCCAACCAGCTGGCGCCCTACGAGGCGCGGAAGATCGTCGAGCTCTGCCGCCGGCGCGGCGCGGAGCTGGAGATCTTCGACCACCGGTTCTTCGGCTGCGCCTATATCAACGGCCGCTGCCACCTGCACCGCCCTGATTATTACACGCTCAATGCCTCCGTCCAGAACGGCTCCATGTGCCGCCTCAATATCAGCGCCGGGGCCCTGCAAACGCCCGGCGCCATCGACGTGGACGCCGCCTGGAAACCGCGGCTGGGGCCCATAGTGCGGCGCCTTTCCTCCAGGCTGGCCTGCGGCGGCGCGCCGCGCATAGCGAACATGGCCGCCTTTTTCGAGTTCTTCGCGGCCGGCGTGGGCTATCTGAAATACGGCACGCGCCAGGACCCCGGCGCGGTAAAAGTGCGCAAGGTCAGGGAAGTGCGCGCGATGCTGGACGCGGCGGAAACTGTCTTGGGAAAATACCCGCGGGCGGAAGCGCAGCGCCGTTTTATGGAAAAAATGCAGAACTGGGACGGGCGTAAATATTAAGCTATGAAGACAGAGCAAGGCATAAGGCTGGGCAGCCTCTCCCTTTCGAGGCTGGAGCGGACCCCGCGGCTGCGGCGCCTGCTGGACCGGTTCGACTGGGTCTACACCGGGGCTGAATTCTGCGAGAACCTGCTGGAGACCGGCATGGCGGCCGACGCGGCGCGCCTGCAGGCGAAAGGAAAAAAAGTCTGCCTGGTCACCCCGCTGCTCAGCGAAAAAGGGATAGAAAGCCTTGCCTCCATTTTTGCGGGCCTTATGAAGCTGCACCGCGACGGCCGCCTGGACCCGGCGAGGTTCGAGGTGAC
Organism: Elusimicrobiales bacterium; assembly: GCA_035353595.1. Taxonomy (GTDB): domain Bacteria; phylum Elusimicrobiota; class Elusimicrobia; order Elusimicrobiales; family UBA9959; genus UBA9959. The sequence goes on from DAOPZW010000047.1 coordinate 5,656, forward strand.
CGTCAACGATTTCGGCGCGCTGGAACTGGCCGCCCGGGAAAAGCTGCCGTTCAAACTGAACCTGGGCCGCCAGCTGTACTATAACGCTTTCCTGGTGACGAGGGATTCCATCGAAGTCCTCAACCGGCGCAGCCTGGACTTCTTCGCGCTGCGCGGCATCACCCGCTATGAGCTGGCCCCTACCGGCCTCCTGCCCCGCACCAATTTCGGCGACAAGGCTTTCGGCTTCGACCCGAAGGCTTTCAGCCTCACCCTTTATTACCCGTACCTGAACCTGACCACTACCCGCACCTGCCTGGTGGGGATGCCATATATCCCGCCGGAAGAAGCCGTGCGCGGGATAAAATGCCGCCGGGAATGCCGCGCCTGCGCCTTTAAGGTGGCGCACCCGTGGATAAAAGAGAAACTGTTCATACGCGGGAATACGGTTTTCATGGAGTTCCCGGAGAAGTTCTATTCTTCCCAAAAAGAGCTGGCGGCCAGGCGTATCGACCGCCTGGTCTATTGCCCTTTCCCCTGAACCATGCCGGCTTTAACCCATAACTTGCAGAGATTCGTGGATGCGGCCCGGGGGCCGGTGATCTCGCTCGGGTCCACCGCCTACGCCGGGTTTTTCGACGGGCGCCTGTGGCATTCTACCGCCGAGCTGAGCCGCAAGCTGGTGGTGAACCGGCCTGAACTGCTGGTCTGCCGCTACTGCGGCTTCGGCTGGAGCGCGGACAAAGAGGAGAGCCGCCGCAAGGCGGTGGTGGAAGCGCTGGAGCGCTGGGCCTACAATTATTATTCCATGACCGCCCCGGCAAAAGCCGGCGTGGACATCAACGACTCGGCCAACGGGTTCGCGGCCATGCCCGCCGACATGGGCGCCGGCCTGGCCGCCGTGAACGCCTATTGCGAAGCGCTGGAGCGCTGGGTGCTCAACGCCGTCTGGGACGGCGGGGATGTTTATTTCGTGAAATGCGCGGGCGCCGGCGGGGTGCCGGAGAAGGTCTTGCGGCGCGTCAGCGCCGGCGGGGAATATTACGGGCTGAGGATAGCCCCGGAGAAGCTCGTGAAGGGTATGCCCGCCGAACTGCATTTCAGGCTCTGCCTGCTGAAGACGGCCGCCGGCGGGGTGGTTTCCGGCTCGGCCTGTTCCGCTTCGGCCGCCGACGCGCTGCTCCGGTCGGGCCAGGAAGCCTACCTGCACGCGGCGGTCATCGCGCGCGCCGCCGCCGGGGGCGCCCCCGTAGGCGGGATGCTGGAGCCCAGGCTGGTAAGTTTCGCCAAGTCGCGCAGCGGGTACCGGATCGTTTCGGAACTTCTGAAGCCGGGACCGGGGCGGCTCCACACGCCGCCGCCGGTGCAGTTCTCCAGGGCGCTGCCGGGGCCCTGGGAGCCGGAGGTGGCGGTGCACCGGGTCCTGCTGTCCGATTCGAAGCCGGAGGCGGACGAACTTTGCACCGGGCGCTGTTACTTTTAACCGATGGCAAAATATAAAGCGCTGCTGCTGTGCGAGCGGAACGGGATACTGCCGCTGGGGCCGGGCTACCTGAAGGCTTACGCCGACGCCGATAAAAAATTGTCCGCGAAAGTTTCCGTCGCCCTCGCTTACCTCGACGACATCGCGGCGCCGGAAAGCGCGCTGGGCGTACGCCCGGACCTGGCGGGTTTTTCCTGCTGCGGGGACCTCGCGCGCGTGTTCGCGGCCTGCGCGAAGATAAAGGCGCGGGATAAAAATATCCGCATCGTGCTGGGCGGGCCCGCCACTTACGCCGTGGCCGCCGGGGAGCTGCTTGCCGGTTCCGGCGCGGATTACGTGGTGCGCGGGGAAGGCGAGCAGGCTTTCGCGGAACTGCTGGCTTACCTGGCGGCCGGCGCCCGCGGACTGCCCGGGGTGCGGGGGCTGAGTTTCAGGCATAAGGGCGCAATAGTTGAAAACCCGGCCCGGCCCGAATACGCCCGCCTCGACGACCTGCCTTCGCCGTACCTGAACGATGTCTTCGACCTGAAAGGGTATACGAAGTTCTTCGTAGAGGGCTCCCGGGGCTGCCGTTTCGCCTGCGGTTATTGCGCGGAAAGCAATTCCAGTCTGCGTTACTTCAGCGCCGCGCGCGTTGCCGCCGAAGTCCGGCACATACTTGAGCGGGTCCCGGACGCGTCCGGCATTTCTCCTACCGACGCGGATTTCTTCCAGGACCGGGCGCGGGCTAAAGCGCTGATGAAGGATCTTCAGGCGCTGTCCGCGGGGCGCCGGGTGTCCTTCGTGCTTACTTCCAACCCGGTAAACTGGGATGACGGGGTAATGGCCGCCTTCGCCTCGGGCAGGTTCCAGGCCAGCGTCGGGATCCAATCCATAAATACCGCCGCGCTGGCCGCCGCGAACCGGCCCGCTGAGGTGAATAAGATCAAGAGCAATATGCGCAGGTTCCTGCGGCTCGCCCCGGGCGCGAGATTTTCCGCCGACCTGATCTGCGGCCTGCCGGGCGATGATCTGGCGGGCTACCAGCGCACGCTGGACTGGGCAATTTCCACCGGCGGCGACCTCGAGCTGAATCACCTGCGCGTGATCCCCGGCACTTATTTCGCCGCGCATAAAGAGCGCTTCGGGATAGTTTGCGGCGAGGCTTATCCATACTTTATTGTTTCGAACGCCACTTTCAGCGCGGGGGAGCTGGCGCAGGCGCTGCTGTTGAACGAGCGCATCGGCTTTTTAGCGGGGAATCTTTCGCTGGACAGGTATATCGCCTCGGCCCTCCTGTACCTGGGCCGGGCGCTGCGCGGCAGGGTGCGGCTGCCGTTCCTGTATGTCTGCGTCGAACTTGAGGCTTATATGCGGCGCCGCGCCGCTTTCGCCCCGCTGGTTGCGGAATGGTCGCGCCAGGACCACCGGAGTTATTGCGCGGCCGCGAACCTGGCTTACCGCGCCGGACTTCAGCGCCTTATTCCGGCTTTCGGCCGGGCTGTGTTAAAGAAGCACGGCCGGAGCGCGCTGCTGCCGCCGCTGGCCCGGGCCGCGGCGGCGGCCAGGGGGCGGCTGCTCTTCCCGGCTACGGCGGCCGAACGGGCGCGGCGCTGCCGGGAATTCCTGCGCGCGGCTACGGCGGCCCGCAGGACGCTGCTGGTCGCCTGGGCCGATAGCGCCGAAGCCCATAACAGCCCCTGCACCGATATGGTTCTGCTGCGGGATGAGTTCACCGGCGAGACCTATGGCGGCCGCGAGGGACTGGCGCCCGAACCGGTGCAGGCCGCTGCGGCCGCCGGGTATTTCCGCGAGCTGTCTGACAACTCTGCCGCCGGTTTTGACGCTATCATACTCTCCGGAGTATACGGCGGCCTGCCCGCGGCGCAGCGGGTGAAAGCGCTACAGTCTTTGCGCGGGTTGTCGGCGGCCCGCGGCCGGCTGCTTGTTCTGGATGATCTATCTGGCCCGCCTTCGCCGGAAGCCGCGCCGGCCGCCCTTAAGCCGGCCGCGCTGGCGGCTGAGCTGAAAGCCGCCGGGTGGAAAGTTGCCGCGGCGCCACGTCGGCTGGCAGCCGGGAAAAAAGTTACGCCGGTATGGGTTTGCGAGGCCGAAGCAGCCGAAAATAAGCGCGGGGGAGCGTGACCATGGGACTGAAAAGGATCCTTGAGCCTGAACTGATGGAGACCCGCCGGGACGCCCTGGAGTATGAGGCGATAGACCATGAAAAGGCCAACGCGGAATTCGCCGATTACCTGGCGACGGAGCTGCGGTTCGCCGGCGGGCGGCTGCTGGACCTGGGCACCGGCCCGGGCGACCTGCCCGTGGCCGTGTGCCGCAGGCTGAAGAACGCCAGGGTTACCGCCGTGGACCTGTCGCCTGTAATGCGGGCGCTGGCGGCGAAGAAAATAGCGCGCAGCGGTCTTTCCGGGCGCATCCGCCTGCTGCGCGCGGATGTGAAAGCTACAAAATTACCTTCGGGCTCTTTCGACCTGGTGATCTGCAGCAACCTGGTCCACCACCTGCCGGACCCCGTGCTGCTGTTCCGGGAGATAGGGCGCCTGTGCCGGCCCGGCGGCGGGTTCCTGATACGGGACCTGCGGCGCCCTGCCACTTTAAAGGCGCTGAACGCACTTATGCTGGGAGCCGCTGGCGACACTCCCCGTCAGTTGGAGCTGCTCCGAAATTCCCTGCGCGCCGCCCTGCGCACCGCGGAGGCTGGCTTTTACGCGAAAAAAGCGGGGCTGGAGAATTTTACGCTGCGGTCCGTGGGGAACAGGCACTGGCAGCTGGAGCGGCCTGTCACGGAGCGTTAAAAATACGGGTTTGGTTTACCGGATCCCGGCGCCTGATCCTATCCCGCTCCAATTTTCCGGGTACAGCATTATCAGGAAAAACTGCCAGCAGGCCGCGAATTCCACAACTTCGCCGCGTCCCGGCCCGGACAGCAGTATCCATAAGTACAGCAGCGCGAAGGCGGCGCTGTGCCTTTTCCTGGGGACGGGGATCGCCAGCCTGTCTATAAACGCCTTGAGCCCGTTCCTGTTCCGGTAAAGCGGCGGGAAAATAAAAAGATAAACAAATACGGCTATGCCGAGGCCGGTGTCGAAAGCGGTGTAAATTACGTCTATGCCGCCCGCTTCCACCATAAGGCAGTGAATGCTGGGTTCCAATTTCGAGTTGTGCTCCAGGAAGAACCGGGGGGTTTCATAGCCGAACAGCCGCTGGCCCCAGGCCAATTCTTCTCCCGTGCCAAAAACGCAGGCTGCCGCGCCCAGGAACCAGACAAGGGAGAACAGCCTGGCGCCGGCTTTGAAGCCGCGGACGGCGCGGCTAAAGCACAGCCCGGCGCAGCAGAGCAGCGCGGCCACGGTCAGCCATTCTACCGGTCCGTCCTCTATCACATACCCGTCGGTGAACGCCGTCTGGTTGCTCCGGGCCAGGATTATTCCCGCAGTTACCACGCCGAAAACGGCGGAATATACCGCTATTTCCGGCAGGAACATTTTCTGCTTTATTTTTTCGAGGAAGTCTGGAAGGGTCGTCATGATCTTTACCGCTTTCCCGGCCGTAATCGGAGGGATGTCCGCGGCGACGCTTTCTCCCGGGATCAGCCAGGGCTACGGCCGCCGGCTAACCCGGTGTTTCTCCAAGCAAATAATACAATATTCAGCTTAAAACAAAAACTTCCCGGCAGCCGGGTTTAACGCGCCGCCTTTTAGCTGGAACAGCGCCATTTTTTGTTGTAAACTTGTATCGCCGGGTTGTGTCCCCCCGGGAGCCAGCCTGCCGGTAAATTCCACCGGGAACTGCAGTTTGGACCACTCCTTATTTTTCGGCTCGGCCGGCACCGACTGCTTATGTCTACTATCGATCGCGGACATGTTTCCCGAATCAAAATATGCCGGGAACACCGCTGGGCGGGAGACCGCCGGCAGGCCGCCTCCGGCCCTGCCGCCGCCCCGGCCAAAGGCTTCCTATGTGCGGGATAGCCGGTGTCTTTTCGCTGGGCGCCCCTTTGGGGGACGCGGAGTTCTCCCTCGTGAAGGCGATGACCGGTGTGCTGCGGCACCGCGGCCCGGACAGCCAGGGTTTTTTACACGACGAGCGCGCGGCGCTGGGCAACTCAAGGCTCCGGGTCACGGACCTTTCCGCCGGTGCGGACCTGCCCCTGGCCTCGGAGAACGGGGCGCTGTGGCTGGCGTATAACGGCGCGGTCACGAATTTCCGCGGGCTGGCGCGCGAATACGGCTTTGAAAAGAAGCGGCCGCTGCGGACAAGTTCGGATTCCGAGGTGGTCCTGCGCCTGTATGAAGAGCTGGGGGGATCCTTCCTGGACAAGTTTTCCGGTCAATTCGCATTCGCTCTCTACGACCGCGCCCGCTCCAAAGCCCTGGTGGTGCGGGATTTTTACGGCTTGCGCCCCGTTTTTTACCTGGTCCACGGCGGGCGCGTATATTTCGCTTCGGAAATAAAGGCCCTGCTGGAAGTTAACGGCTGGGACAGGGCCCTGGACCGGGAAGCCCTCTGGCACTTTTTCTCGCTGGCCTATCTGCCGGGCCGCCATACCCCCTTTTCCGCTATCCGCGAACTGCCGGCCGGCCATATGCTGGAGGTGGACCTGGCGGCCGGCGCCCTGGCGGAGAAGCCTTACTACCGGCTGGCATACGAGCCCGACGCCGCCCTGACCGAAGAGGGAGCCGCCGCGGGTATGCGCAGCCGCCTGCTCAATTCCGTAGAAGCCAGCCTGGCGGTGGACGTGCCGGCCGGTCTCACCTTGTCCGGCGGCGTGGACACCAGCTCGCTGCTGGGCCTGGCCAAACACCTGGGGCTGAGCGAACGCCTGCATACTTTTTCTATAGTGATGGGAGAAAAAAGTTTTGACGAATCCCGCTATCAGCGGCTGATGGCGCGGTTCGCGGGTTCCATCCACCACGAGCTGCGCGTGGAGCCGCGCGACGTGCTGGAGAACCTGGTCCGGACCATCGCCCACCTCGACGAGCCTACAGGCGACGGCGCCGCCGTTCCCAGTTTCCTGCTGGCGCGGGAGGCGCGCAAACACGTGGGCGTGCTGCTCTCCGGCGAGGGCGGGGACGAGGTCTCCAACGCTTATGAGACGCACCGCGCCTGCCGCGCCCGGGCGGCTTACCGCCGGCTTGTTCCCGGCTGGGCGCGCAAGGTCCTGCGCGGCGGCGCGCAGGCGCTGCCCGTTTCCTGCAGCAAGCTCAGCTTCGACTTCCTGGCGAAACGTTTCACCGAGGGCGCGGAGCTGGGCGTGCCTGAAGCGCATTTATACTGGCGCCACGCGCTGGGCGAGGAAGCGAAGGAGCGGCTTCTGGCTTTCCCGCGGCCCGCCGGCACCACGGCGCAGCTGTTCCGTGAATTCTATGACGCGCTGCCGTATACCGACGAGCTGGACCGGATCTCGCACCTGGACCTCTGGTACTATTTCGTGGACGACCTGATGGTGAAGAACGACCGTTCCATCATGGCGCATTCGGTGGAGACCCGGTTCCCTTTCATGGAGCGGGAGGTGGTGGAGTTTTCGGCCCGCATTCCCAGCGCCTTCAAGGTAAAAGGGCTGCGTGGCCGCTGCGTGCAGAAGCGCGCCATGCGGGGGCTGCTGCCGCCCGAAATACTGGCCCGCAGCAATATGGGGCTGGAGATGCCGCATTCCCTGTGGTTCTTCGGCGAGTTCCGGGAAATAGGCGAGCGCTATTTTTCGCGCGAACAGGTGTCCCGCTCCGGCCTGCTCAACTGGGAGGCCGTGGACGGCCTCTGGCGGGAGCACCTGGCCCGGCGCCGCGATAACGGGCGGCCGCTGTGGTGCATCCTGAATTTCCTCATCTGGTTCGACCTGTTCGTTTACGACGGGAACTATAAGCAGTTCCTCCAGAAGGCGGGCAATGAAAACTTTTAGCGGCCTGGCGTCCGCCGCCTGCCGCCGCGTGCGCGCGGCCGCGGACGGTTTCCAGCTTTCCCCGCAGCACAGGACCATGCTGCCGGCGATGTTGTCCATGGCCTTCTGCTGGTTCAATCTGAACTTCAGGAACTTCGGGGGGTTCGGCGCCGAATACAACATGTTCGACCTGGGCGGCTTTTTCCTGGCCGGGCTGCCGCACGGCGGGATACTCCTGAATATGCCGCTGTTCGAGATCCTGGTCGCCGGCCTGTTCCACCTGGGGGTGACGGAGCGGCTGCTGCTCATTGCGCTGCTGCTCGGCGTGTACGGGATGGTTTTCGCCGTTGGCCGCTTCCTGGGCGGCTACCGGGCGGGGCTGGCAGCCCTGTGCGCGGCGGGGTTATTCGGCTTCACGGGCGGCTTGATCTATGAGCAGACCTTTTACAGCTACCAGCTGCTGGTCGTCCTGTTCTTCCTGGTTCTGCGGAGCAGGGAGAACTCGCTGCGGAACAATATCTTCTGCGGTCTTTCCATCGGGGCTTCTCTGCTGGTGCGCACGCCCCTGTTCCTTTTCCCGCCGCTGCTGGTGGCCTGCGACTGGCTGGGCGCCCGCGTTTTCTCCAGGGCTTTCGTTCTGCGCTCCCTGGCCCTGCTCGTTTGCTCTTATGCGCTGCTGCTGCCCTGGGGCGGGGTGAATTATTCCATCACCGGGAAGTTCGAACTGCTCGACAGCCGGCGGGCTGCCGACAATATTATCACCGCGGCCCGGGGCAGCATTTTCACGGCGGAGGCTGATACCCAGAAGGCGGCGGGCCTCGCGTCCGGTTTCGACATTCCTGGTTATTTTTTCAGAGAAACCGCTAAAGAGCCCTTCTTCTACCTGGGGACGGTGCTGCGCCGGCTCTGGCGCATTTTTCTGTTCTACCCGGCGCTGTTCGGCCTTTTCCTGGTCGCCGCATATTCGGTACGGGACGGCAAAGACCGGGCGCTTTTCACGTTGCCCGGCTACTTCATACTCATTCACGCGCTTTTCTCCATTGAAGTGCGCTACTTCTACCCGCTGCTGTACCTGCTGCCGCCCCTTATCGCCGGGGTCCTGTTGCCGGGACCGGACCGGGACAGGCCGCGCTGGTTGCGCGCCCCGGGCGAAGCGGCCTCCGATTTTGCGGTGCTGATGTGCTTTGTGGCTTTTACGGAAGTTGTCCTGCTTGCCTATCCCGGCCGGGCCGCCGGGGCGGCGGCGGACGGCACGTTGTTTACGAAAGCCGCGCAGCGTTTCCCGCACGACCGGGCCCTGCATGAGCAGAAATGCCGGGAGATCTGGGGCAACGGCGATTATCCGGGATTTAAGGCCTGCCTGGGCGAAGGCGCCGCGAAGTTCGACGACAAGGTAAGCGCCTACTTCCTGGCGTCCGCCGCCGCGCCCGCACCGGCGGCCATGCCCGAAGGGACCGAGAACGAGGATTTTTTCCTTAAATGCCTGCTGATAAGAACGCTGCGTCTGTGCGAGCTGGGCGACGGCGCCGCCGCCGCGGCCTCCTTAAAGAACGCGCAGGAGGTCTTTGTCCGCAATTACAACAGGCTGCACGGCACCCGGCAGCGCGGCGCGAAACAGGACGGTCTCAAGAGCGACGCGGAACCGTATGCCAGGGACAAGGTTGTAGCGGCTCTGCTGGCGAAAGATTCCGGCAGGTTTTGGAGCATGGCTTATGATGTCCTGACGCTGTGGCCGGTTCCCGCCATGGGAAAAATACTTGCCGTCCTGGAGAAAGCCGGCGGGCTGCAAGGCAGGCCGGGCGTTTTGGCGCAGGAACTTGCGGCGGCTGCGAAGGACGGCGCGCGCGGCCTGGACCAGCTCAGGAGAAAAATGACTTTTGAACTCCTGCTCCTGCCATTTCCGCGGCCGGGCTCGGGCGCAAATATTTATCTGCCCGCCGGGAGCGCTGGCGCTTTTCCGGGAACACCGCGGCAACGCCTGCCGGGGTAAAAATGCGGCCGGCTTTCCAGCGGGCGAAAAAATTCAGGGTGTAAGCGGCGGATAAGGGAGCGAAGATCATGAAGTTCAGAAAAGCTGAAGTGGTGTGCACGGGCTCGGAGCTGCTCTCCAGCCGCGTAAATTTATACGTGCCGGCTTTCGCGCAGCGGCTTATCCGCGCCGGTTTCCGCATACAGCGCGAGCATTGCGTGGGGGACAGCCGGGGGGACATAAAGGCCACAGTGGCCGGCGCCCTGCGCTGCGCCGACCTGGTAATGATCTGCGGCGGGCTGGGGCCCACTTTCGACGACGTGACCCGGGAGGCCGTGGCCCAGGCCCTGGGCCGGAAGCTGGTCTATTCCGAATACGCGGAAAAAACCCTGATGGCCAATTACAAACTGACCGATCTCGCTCCCAACATGAAGAACCAGTGCTATATAATAGAGGGCGCTGTTATGGCGGACAATGCCAACGGCACGGCTTTCGGATTACTGCTGAAGCAAGGCCGCAAGATGCTGGCGCTGCTGCCGGGCCCCGCGAAAGAATGGGAACCCATGTTCGACGGCCCCGTCCTGGACGGGATAAAAAAGTTCTTTAAAGTGAAGGAAGGTGCCGTGCGTTCTTTGAACCTGAAGATCGCGGACCTCGGGGAAGTGAAGACGGAGAACCTGCTGAAACCGGTGATGGCCCGCTTCCGGGACGCGGCTTATACCATCCTGGCCGGCGCGAATCTGGCCGAGTTTTCCGTCACCGTATGCGGCAAAACCGCCAAAGAGGCCGCCGGCAAGCTTGCGCGCATAGAAAAAGCCTGTCGTAAAGCGTTGGGCGGGAATGTTTACGGGATCAATGGCGACACCCCCGGATCCGTGGCCGGCGGTTTGCTGTTCAAAAAAGGAAAAACGCTCTCACTGGCTGAATCCTGCACCGGGGGGCTGGCTGCCTCCCTTATCACGGATGTCGCCGGCTCCTCCGACTATTTTTCCGGCGGGGCGGTTACCTATTCCAACGCCGCCAAAGAAAAGCTGCTGGGCGTTAAAAAGGCCACCCTCCTTAAATACGGGGCTGTTTCGAAAGAATGCGCGTTAGAGATGGCCGCCGGCTGCCGCAGGCTTTTCAAGACGGACTATGCCGTAGCCATAACCGGCATAGCCGGACCTTTAGGCGGGACCGAAACCAAGCCCGTGGGGCTGGTGCATTTCGCTGTGGCCGAAGCCGGGAAGATCAGTCATTACGCTAAGAATTTCCGCGGGCCGCGTACCATAATAAAAAATTGCGCCGCCAATTTCGCGCTGGAAGCCCTGCGGCGAGCCCTGAAAAATTAAGTAGCCTGTCCCCATTTATTACCTGTCTGACAACTTTTGGGGAGTTGTCAGACAGGTTTTATTTTATTGGGCGGGTTTCGCTTTGGCGCCGGCGAAGTCGCCGGCGAAGTCGCCGGCTTCGATGTAGGTTATCTTGGCCGGGTCTATGCGGCGTTTGAAGGCGTCCTGCACCTGCTGCGGCGTCAGGGCTGCCACTTTCTTTTCCTGGTCGCCGTACCAGGCCATCGTGCGGTCCAGGTATTCGTTGGAGGCCAGCCGGGAAACCAGCTGCCGGTCCTGCGCGCGGCTCATTTTGCGCTTCTGCAGCCAGCCGGCTTTGGCCTCGCGCACTTCGTCGGCGCTGAAGCCTTCGGCGCTGACCCGCGCCAGCTCTTCGCGGAATGCTTTTTCCAGCTTGTCGGCGTTGAGAGGGTTGAAGATGGCGTAGCCGCTGAAGCTGGCGTTCTCGTCCAGCGGGCTGGCCGAGAGGTTGGAGCCCACGCCGTAGCTCAGGCCTTCCTTCTGCCGTATGCGCACGGCCAGGCGGGAGTTAAGGAAGCCGCCGCCTATCATGAAGTCCGCCAGCAGCAGGGCGGGATAGTCGGGGTTATCGTCGCGCAGCGCGAAATTAAGGCCCAGCAGCGCGGTGGCGTTGGCTTTGTCGGGGGTTTCCAGCATTATCTTGGAAGGCGGGATCTCTTTATACTTGTTTTCAAGGCGCTGGAAAGGCTGAACGCTGACCCAGCCGCCGAATAATTCTTCGGCCAGCGCTTTGAGCTCGGCGGGGTCGAAATCCCCGACCACCGCCAGCTGGCCGGCGGAGGCGCCGTAGAAGTCCTTGTGAAAAGCCTTCGCCGCGGCCAGGTCGGCGGCTTTGAGCCGCTCTATCTCTTCTTCCCAGGTGGGCGTATAACGCACATCGTCCTGGGGATAGGGGGACAGCTGCCGCGAAAAAGCCCGGCTGGCCATGGCGTCGGGCTGGCTCTTCTGCTCCTCGATGTCGGCCAGGCTTTCCTGCTTGAGGGTGGCGAATTCGCTCTCCGGGAAAGAGGGCTCGCGCAGCACTTCCGCCGCCAGGCGCAGCGCGGCGGCCAGGTTCGCCCGGTCCGTCTCAAGGGTCACCATCCCTCCGTAGATGTTGGCCCGGGTCTTGAGGCGGTCGAACTCGTCCTCTATCTGCTGGCGGGTATGGTGCAGCGTGCCGCGCATCAGCATGGAGCCGGCCATGTCCTGGGCGGTAGCCAGGCCTTTCAGGCTGCTTTCGGACCCCATTTTAAGAGTGAGGGTCACCTGTACGGCGGCGCCGCGGGTCTTCTTGGGCAGCAGCGCCAGTTTAAGGCCGTCCTTGAGCCGGGCGTGCCGGGTGCGGCCGTCTATGTTCTCCGGCGAAGGGTCGAACGCCTCGCCGGCGGCCAGGGCTTCGCCGCCCTTATAGTCCTTGACCATCGCCGCTACGTCGGGAACCGGCGGGATCTCGGCGCGGTCCGGCTTTTCGGTGGGATAGAACAGCCCCGTAGTGCGGTTGCTGGATCTCAGGTACTGCGCCGCCACGCGCTTCACGTCCGCGGCGGTAACGGTCTTAAGCCGGTCGCGCTGCAGGAAGAAGAGGCGCCAGTCGCCGGCGGCCGCGTATTCGGACAGCTCCACGCCCAGGCGGTCGGGGGATTTAAGGGCGAGGTCGATGTTTTTCAGCAGCGCCGTGCGCGCTCTTTCCACGTCTTCGGCGCTGAAGTCGCCCGCGCCGGACTCCTCCGCAAGTTTGATCACGATATCGCGCGCCTCTTCCAGGGAATTCTCCTTGCGCACCGTCGCTCCGAAAATGAGCATGCCGCCTTCGCGCATGGCGTAGTTGAAGCCGTAGGCCGCGGCCGCTTTTTTCGTCTCCACCAGGGCTTTGTACAGCCGGCCCGAGGGGGTATCGCCGAGGATATAGGAGAGGATGTCCAGGGCGCCGCTGTCCTGGTGGGAAGTGGCCGGCACATGGTAGGCGGCCATCACTTCCTGCGTTTCGCCCACGCGCCGCAGCGTAACCAGGCGCTCGCCGTCCTGCGCGGGGTCCTGCGTGTAGGTTTTCTGCATGCTCCGGGCGGGTTTGGGGATCTTCCCGAATTTTCCGGCGATAAGGGGCAGGGTTTTGGCCGGGTCGAAAGCGCCGGCGACCACCAGGACGGCGTTGTCGGGCTGGTACCAGGTGCGGTAGAAGGCCTGCAGGCGGTCTATCGACACGTTCTCGATGTCGGAGCGGGCGCCGATGGTGGTCTTCCCGTAGTTGTGCCACAGGAAAGCGGTGGCCATCACGCGCTCCATCAGGATGCCCTGCGGGTTGTTCTCGCCCGATTCGAACTCATTGCGCACCACGGTCATTTCGGAGTCCAGGTCCTTCCTGGCGATGAAGCTGTTGACCATCCGGTCCGCTTCCAGGTCCAGCGCCCAGGCGAGGTTCTCGTCGGTGGCCGAGAGCGTTTCGAAATAGTTGGTGCGGTCTTCGCTGGTGCTGCCGTTGGGGTTGGCGCCGTGGGCGGTG
>DAOPZW010000048.1:0-18174 GCA_035353595.1 Elusimicrobiales bacterium
TGCGGGTAGTGGCGGCGTGGTTCATCAATACATAGTAACTGTCGAGATAATTCACGGCGGTATCCCCGGCGGAATTGCGGAACATTACGGTATTGGCTGTGTTCTCGGTGGCGGGAAGCATGTTGCCCAGCCGGCGGGCGTTCACCTCTGTCAGACCGGAGCCGTCGCCGTAGTAATTCGCGGCGGAACTGAAACCCACGATATATACATTGCTGGAAATACGCACGCCGCCGCCCAGGTCCGCCAGCGCTTCGGAGGAAACCGCCACTCCGGCGGCCAGTTCTGCCCTTGGCACGCTTATTTTGCCGGTCACAGAGATATCGTTCGCAAAGTACTTTTCTCCCGATACAGTCTGGATCCCGGAGAGTTTGACCACCGCGTTGTCATTCGCCTTCAGGTCAAGCTGCGTCTTCAAGGTGTCCGTATCCGCCGCCACGTCGGCCGCCACGGCCTTCAGGTCAAGCTTCAGCTTCAAAGTATCAGTATCCGCCGCCACGTCGGCTTTTACCGCCTTGAGACCGATCAGGCCGTTCAAAGTATTTGTATCCGCGGCCACGTCGGCCGCCACGGCCTTTGCGTCCAGCAGCGTCCTCAGCGTATCGGTATCGGCGCGCACGTCGGCCGCCACGGCTTTTGCGTCCAGCAGCGTCCTCAGCGTATCGGTATCGGCGCGCACGTCGGCCGCCACGGCTTTCAGGTCAAGCTTTTGTTTCAAAGTATCCGTATCCGCCGCCACGTCCGCTAACATCCCCATTATCGCGGCGGTCGAATAAATAACGCCGGACAAAGTCCCCGCAGTATGGCTGTGGGAATCGTTGCCCACAACCGTGGCGTTTTGCGTCCCGGTAACATCGCCGCCCAGCGCGCCGCTGAAATTAACGGCCGCGCCGGAATTTGCGGCGGAAACATTGGTAAGCTGGGAGCCGTCGCCGTAATACATAGCGGCGGAAGAAAAGCCCACGATATAAACATTGGTGGAGATCCTGAGCCCGCCCCCCAGCCCGGCCACACCTTCGGAAGAGATCGTGCGGTTGTAATCCTCGAAAACCAGCGCGGAGTTCTCGCCGCGTATGGTTATCGAACCGCCGGCAACATCAAGCTTGGACTGCGGAGCGGCGGTTCCCACGCCGACCTTCCCCCCCTTCTGCACAACCAGGACCGCGGCCGGAGAGGTTGCACTGCCCGAAGACAACTGGAGGATATTGGCGGCCCCGGTATCCGTATCGCTCAGCACGTTGAGGCTTGCCGAGGAATAGCTGGGATATATCCCGATCCCGATAAGCCCGTCGTAACTCGGATATATCGACAGAGGATAAGACGCATTGTCGGTCTTGAACATCAGCGCATTCTCGACCCCGGTATTGACGAACATATCCCAATACTTCGCGCCGCTATACGCAGCCTCCATGCGCAGCAACGGTTTCTGGTACAGGTTGGAATAAAGGTGCAGCGTGGCGGCGGTATTCGGCTCGGCTGTTCCTATGCCCACCCGCCCGTCAACTACAGCAAAAGTGGAACCGCCTACGCTGAACGCGGTGCCGGTCAGGGTGATCGTAGAGGCCACCAGGCCTCCGGACATGATATCCCCGGTCTTGAGCACGGCGCCCGCAACATAGCCGGCGGTGGCCGCATACACGGAATACGGCACAAAGGTAAGCTTCTCCCTGGGGGAAAGGTCGTTGAGGGAAGCCGCGTTCAAACCTACAGCAACCTGCAGATACCACTCACCCGACGAGAAATCGCCCGCCGGCACCGTGAAGGTGGATTTAAAGAGGCCATTCTGGACGATAAAATCCTGGGCCCCGGAAGGGGTACTGAGAGAACATGTGCCGGAAAGAGCCGGGCAGAATTTGAAATCAAAAGAGCGCACATCCGTTACGGGCTGCCCGCCTTCTTTGAGGCGGCCCTGGTAGGTCATTACCGGTTCTACGGCGTGAGCCGCGCCGGCCAGTGACAGCAGCGTCACCAGTCCTAAAATTAATTTCCTCATAAAACCGCCTCCGTATACAAAGGCAAAAGTTACAGCGCCAAGAACCGCCGCCCTGCCGTCACCGCCGTCAGAAACTCACGCCCAGCGAGAACCTGTGCGCGCTGCCCAGGTCGCCGTAAGGCAGCAGCGCGTAATCCAGGTTAAAATCCGCGTACTTGAAGCCGAAGCCCGCAAAAAAGCCGTACATGCCGGACACGCCCGACGAAGAATCGCCGAAGCCGCTGCCAAGTATGGCGTCGCTCTGGCGGCCGGTGGTGGTCCGGTAGCCAAGGCGGAAAGCCAGCGGCTCAATCCCGCGGTACTCGGCGCCCAGCCGCAGCAGCGCGGGCGCGTCGTTGGGGAATTCGGTATCCAGCGCCAGCAGCAGTTTCTGCGCCTTGAACGCCGCGGCGGCTCCCGCCCGCAGTTTCATCGGCAAAGGGTAACTCTCATCCTTAAAAGTGACTTTTGTGCCCAGGTTCACCAGCGCCGCGCCCGCCGAATACGGCGTGCCCTCGAAGCGGTAAAGCACGCCCAGGTCCGCGGCCAAAGAGGTGGCCCCGCTGGATTTAATACGCTGGCTGATGAACCGCCCAGAAACGCCGGCCTGCAGCGGCCCCAGGGTAAAACCGCGTGAAGCGGCCAGCGCCGCGTCATTGGCGGTAAAATTACCGTTGGCCACGCCCAGGTCGTTGCGCCCCTCCAGCTGGCCGGCGGAAAAGTAAGTTACGGCATAGGCGTACGGCCGCCTTACCAGGCCCACCTGGGAAATTGAGGTGTCCTGCACGTGCCAGGCGTGTGAAAAAGCCATTTCAGTGCGCCCCCCCGCCTCCCCGGCCAGGCCGGCCGGGTTGTAGTACAGGGCAGAGACATCGTCGGCCACGGCGGTAAAAGCCTCACCCATGCCCAGCGCCCTGGCCCCGAAGCCGAGGTTCAGGAACTGCGCGGAGGAACTTTCCGCGGCGTAAAGCCGCGCTCCTTGTGCCAACAGAAATACCGCCAGTAATATTGCTCGCATACTGCCTCCGGGCGGACGCAACTCGGTCCGCCGCAACCACGCGCCGCGGGCGCCGCCGCCCGCACGCCGTCATTTTTCCGCAACCGCAAAACAAAGCCCGGCCGTCCGGTTCATTTCTTCTTCAGTTCGCCTTTCAGTTCTTTCACGGAACCGTCGGGCATCTTAACCGAAGTCTTCAGTTCCTTGCCGCTCTCGGCGCTGTCCTTGAGCAGTTTTATGAACTTATCGTAATCGTTCAGCTTCAGGCCTTCCTGCCAGTTGCCGGTTTCGGAACCGGACATTTTCTTGGCCGCTTCCGGAGCCGAGTTCGCGCCGGCTACGGTCGTCATCTGCCCGGCCCTGAGCGCCTGCTTGCCCAGCGAGTTCTGCACGTCCACGTGGCCCTCGTAAACCTTCACGGTAAGCAGGCTGCGCTGCTCGATATCGGCTTCGGTGCCGCGTATGGCGCAAACCGCCGACGGCGTGCGCACGTTCACCTTGGCCATGCGGTGCAGCATCCTGGTCCACAGCTGGCCCACCGAGAGGTTCAGCATCTCCATCAGCTTGCCCTGCGCCGACATTTCGAAGCTGGAATTCTCGTTGAGACGGACCTCAGCCCCGCCCTTGGTAACCAGCCCGGCCCGGCTGCCGGCCGCGGTCTTGATCGTGTCGCCGGGATAGAGCATGTCGTTGACCTTCAGCTCGGAGAAATTGCTTTCCCCGACGCGCTTCACCTGCACATCCCCGGTTATATTGACAGCCACCGCGGCTATCTTGGGCGCGCAGAAAGCCTCCGGCGCCGCAGCGGCCATCGCCGCCAGCAATACCGCCCCCGCAACCAGCATTTTTCCAAGTTTCATATTACTCCTCCATTCCCGTTTTCTAAACCGTAAAACTCACGCCGCGCCGGGCGCAGGCCCGCTGCTCCCGGCCCCGGAACTTCACTTCGTCACGTCCAGCCGCTTGAATTCAGCCTTCGCCTCATCTTTGGGATAAAGCTTGAAGACATAAGCCGAAGCCTGCGGCTGCTCGCCCTCGGGGGCCTCGATGATATAGTAATCGAAAGCTATGCCGCTGTCGGTCCTGCGCTTGCCCATTATGCGCACGGTCTGCGCCCGGTCGTCGGCGCAGGAAATTATGCCCACCACCATGTTCGCGTCGAAATCCAGTTCGGGTTCGTCGCCGTTGGAAATGGTGCGCCACAGCTGTTTCCATTCCTTGCGGCTCTTTATCACGTACGCGGCCGGCTCTTTGGTCTTCAGCTGCTCCGTATAGCCCGTCCATTCGTCCATGCCCTCGGGCTTCTGCTCCGGGAGGTCCAGTTCCACGGCTTCGGGCGCGCCGGAAGCTCCTTCAGCTTCGGACCCCGCCGCCGCCGTAGCGGCTCCGGGCTGCGCGGGCGCGCCGGTGGCGGAATCAAGCACCGCCGCGTTCACCAGCTGGGCGTCGCCGCTGAGCAGCGCCGAAATGATCGCCGCCAGCTCGTCCTGGGAACAGCCGGCGCAGGACAGGCTGGAGAAAGTGTAGCCTTCCAGCATGGCCGCCGCTTCCGGCCCCAGGCGCTTGAGTATAGCCTGGAACATCTCGTCGTAGGAAAGTTTTTTCGCCGGCGCGCCGGGCAGCGCCGCGCCGGAATTTTTGGAGATCAGTTTAGTTTTGCAGTTGTCCGGGATATTATCGTCGAACAGGTCCGCGCAGGCCACCGCCAGCCCCTCGTCCTGCCCCGGCGGCATGAAAGCGGTGAAAGGGATATCCTGGCGCTCGCCGGCCGCTATGGACGCCACCTGCTTGGGAGAATCCTGCGCGGCCAGGCCGCTGAGCGTCAGCCTTACCGAGAGATTCGACTCCCCCACGGAACCGCTGTTGAGCAGCGTGGCTTTGAAATTAAGAGGCTTCTCGAAATCCAGCGCCGGCGAGCTCAGCTCCAGCGCCACGATAGCCACGTTGCGCGACTGCGCCGAAGCCTGGGCTTTCAGCGAGAAATTATAGATATTGCTTTCCGAGATCACGTTGTTGCCCGAATCCAGGCCCTCGACCTTCCAATAGTACACCTGGTCGGGCACCAGCTGCTCGCGCGGCTGGGTGGGGTTCTCCGGGTAGGAGTAGGCGCTTTCGCCGGCGTTAACGGCCGTATGCAGCGCGTTATACAGGCCGGCATTGTCGGCAACCGTTACGCGATAGCGGCTGGCGCCGCTGCCGGCCCAGCGGAAAGTGAGCGGCTTGTCGCTCAGGCCGCGCGCGCCGTAGGGCGGGTAGATCAGCGTTATATTGGGCGAGGAAATAGTGAATTCAACAGCATCTGGCTCCACTTTGTCTCCGTCCAGTGTGGCTTCAGCCTTGAAGTAATACTTCCCGGGAACACTATAGAACGTGGCAATAGATAGAGAGATCTGACTTTGTGCTGCGCCATAAGTACCGGGGGCTGAGTTGCCGGTATGCTGAAAAATAGTCTGCCCGATCGGTTTCTGTATGAAAAATTTAAAATTTATCTGACCGCCACTCGGACTAGTAACACCTACAGTAACCCGCTGGCGCAACGAAATTCTTTCGCCGCTTGAAAAAGTGTTGCGGGCCATTCCAGAAATATCATGAATGGAAGCGGCTGCCCCTTGGGAAGGAGGCATAAGATTACCGGCAGCCCGGGCCGGCAGCGCCAGGCCCGCGGTTAGAATAAAGATCGTAAGTATCTTGCTCATCGGTTTTGCTCCGGTTATCTTAACACCGCAAATTTCCGCGTAGTCGTTTCAACTTTGCCCGTCGCCTCGTCGCGCAGCCGCACCGTGTAAAAATACACGCCGCTGGCCGGCTTGCCGCCGGTGAAATTCCAAAGATAGTCGTTGACCAGCGCGGCCGGCTGCGCTATCCGCTCCGTCAGCCTGCCGTCCAGCGTAAAAACGGAGATCTCCGCCTGTACGGGGTTTGCGTTAATATCCGTCTCGACGTGGAACTTCACATGGTCCCGCGCCGGGTTGGGATAGGCGTAAACCGCGTCTTTCTTCAGCAGCGTCTGCAGCGGGTTTATGCGCAGCACCTGCCCGCTCACCAGCTTCACCTCCACGCTGCGCCACACTCCGCCCGCGTCCAGCACCTTGAGCGTATAAATCCCAGGGATCAAATTGTTTATCGCGAACCGCCCCGCGGCGTCGGTATAAACCGCGTACACTTTGCGGCCGTTCTGCCAAAGCTGCACTTCGCTGCCCGCGCCGGCCGCCGCCGGCCTGAACCCCGCGGGCGCGGCCAGCGGCACCACGCCGGAGATGCCGGCCAGCTCGTAAGCGATGGACAGCACAAAATTCACGTCGGAATACCCCATCGGCATCTGGTCCTTGGCTATGGAACTTTCAAAACCGTTCTCCACCAGCGTAGCCTGCACCCGGTAAAGCCCGTCGGCCAGGTTCGTCAGCGTGAAACTGCCCAGATTATCGTCCAGCGTGTAAGTGGTAGCGGACAGCACGCCGGTATTGCTGTAAGCCTCCACCACTATGCCCGCCACGCCCACGCCCAGCGGCGTCTTTACCGTGCCGGAGATCTCGTTATTAAGGCTCTCGCCCGCCATCGTGGTAACCTGCGGCGAAGCCGGCGACCAGAGCCCCGCGTCGTCCGCCACCCACAGCTCCAGGTAATAAGTGCCGTTGGGCGCCAGGCCGGCAACGGTATACAGTTGGGCGGCGCCCGGCAGCACCAGCCCGGTAGAGATCAGCACGTTCGCCGCGGTGGTGCTGAACGCGGCCGCGCTGAAAGTCGCGTATTGAACGGCATATTCCCCGAACGGTATGGGCAGCGCCCCGCCGTCGTCGCCCGCGAAGGTCCAGGCCAGGTTAATGCGGCCCGGCGCGGTGCCGGTAGAAGCCGTAAGCTGCGTGATCTGCTGCGGGGCCATGGTGTCCACGCAGGTAAAAGTGGCCCCCGGCACGGCATAGGCCGACGCATTGGGCGGCGCGGAGATATCCGTCGCCCGCGCGGTGATGAAATACTGCTGGTTATTGACCAGGGCGCCCCTCAGCCTGGCGCCGGGAGTGAAGTTCCAGGCGGCGCCGGCCGCCGTGGCGCTGGCCACCATGGTTTCCCCCCAGGCGTCGGTCTCGAAATTCCACCACTTGTTATTGTAAAGCTGCTTAACGTAAACCTCAACCGCGCCCAGCGCGGCGCCGCCGCCGTCGGAAGCCGTGCCGCCC
This sequence comes from Elusimicrobiales bacterium, assembly GCA_035353595.1. Classification (GTDB taxonomy): domain Bacteria; phylum Elusimicrobiota; class Elusimicrobia; order Elusimicrobiales; family UBA9959; genus UBA9959. The sequence continues at coordinate 7,142 of DAOPZW010000048.1, forward strand.
GCCGCGTCAAAAACGGCCACCGTGGACCCGGCCACCGGGGTGGACAGCGCCACCGTGGGCACTATCTGCGAGATCTGGAAAGTCTTTACCGAGTAAGAGAGCGGCGCTGTGGGCAGCCCGTTGGCGTCCCAGGCGCGGGCGCGCAGCTGGTACTGCGTCAGCGGGGCGAAGGCAATAGCGGAAGCGTTATAGCTCCAGAGCGCCTGGCCCGCGGCGGACAGCCAGACCGGAGTATCGCTTAAAAAGTCCGTTCCGTCGTAATAATGCGAAGCCGGCGCCGTCAGGTCCTGCAGGGTAATTTCCACCGAAGCCACCGGCGACACTTCGTTCATGGCCGTAGCCGTGCCGGAGAAGGCGGTAACGGTGGAAACCAGCGCCCCGGCCGGGTTGGCTATCACGATATTAGGCCCGATCGTATTCTTCAGGATCCGGAAAACATCTTTAAGCGTATAACTGTTGCCCGCATTGTCTATCGCCCTGGCGCTCACGTAATTGCTGGCCCCGTCCTCGAGGGCGGAAAAATCCACGCCCCAGTCGGCGGTATAGGAGGACGAAGAGCTGAACGCCGCAATTTCCGTCCAGACCTTGACGTTGGGAGTATTGCTGTTGGCCTGGTTGCTGACGCTGTACAGCACCTGCTTCAGGCCGGACAGGGCGTCAAAAAAATCAACATTGAACAGCCCCGGATCGGAATTCAGCCAGCCGGCCGGCGAGGCGGCGCCGTCGGTTATGGCGGGCGTGGTGGTATCGCGCAGCACATAGAACACGTCGGAAGAAACCGCCACGTTGCCCGCCTGGTCATAAACCCGCACCGAAACGTAACTGGTGGCGGCCTGCGGTATGCCGCTGAAGATCTCGGCCGGCAGCGGCCAGTCCGTGGCATAGCTCTCGGCGTCTATGGCGGTAACCACGTCCGTCCAGTCGGCTATAACCTGCCCGGTGAACTGCGGCCCGGTGGCCACGCGCACCTGGAAGCGGTCCACTTTACTGGCGTCGGCGAAATGCACCATGTACAGCCCGCTGGCTCCGCTGCGCCAGACATTGTCCCCTTCCTGCCAATCCACAGTGGTGGGAGCGGTAATGTCGGGGCCGGAAGGGCCCGCCCGGTGCCCTATATAAAAGTAGCCGGTCTCCCGGCCCAGCCGGTTGCGGGCTTTGACCCGGAAATAATATTCGCGCCCGGAGAACAGACCCACAGCGGTCTGCAGCGGCGACACCGCCCAGCCGGCAGGGCCGTAATCCGCGCCGGTAAAATCCGCCGCTGAACTTACCTGCATATGGTATTCCGTATCTATCGGGTTCTCGTGCGGGTCCCACTTCGCGGTAACGGAATTTACGCCGTCGGTATACCAGACCGGGCCGAAAGCAACGGGCACGGCCGCCAGCGTTACCGTGGAGCCGAAAGGAACCTCGGCGGAAGCTACGCCCGCCCCGTTCACGGCCCAGGCCCGGGCATAGTAGACGGTATCGGGCAGCAGGCCGGTGGGTTCATAAGAGAGGGCGGCCACTACCGTGGAGACGAAGGTGTCAAAAATATTCCGGCTCGACACCTGTACGCGGTAATTAGTCCAGTCATGGTTGCTGTTGGGGCTCCAGGCCACCACGAACCCGGTGGAATAAGCCAGCTCAAAAACGCCGCCGGCAGGAGGATTGGCGCGCGTAACGGTAGACCCGATGTTCAGGAAGGCGCTGTCCCGCCCGGCCACGCCCAAGGCCTTGATCCTGAAAAAATAAGTGCTGTCCGGGATCAGGCTGGTAAAAAGGACGGATTTGCCCGGCGGGGCAATGGCGCTGCTATTGGCGATAAAGGCTTCGTCGCCGGTTTCGGCCAGGTAAAGCGTGCCGGGGAGATTATTCCCGTCCCCCCAGCTTATCCGCACCTGGTTTATATCCACGGAATCGAAAACGGGCAGCACCGGCTCCGCCGCGTCGGTAGCGGAGGAAACTATCGCCGAGTAGTCAGGGCCCACCCCTACCTTGAAATAATAAGTGGCGTTGGAATATAGCCCGGCATAAGTTGTCGAATTCTGATCCAGCTCGCCTGTGCGGATGGCGGCGCCCAGCAGCGCGGGCTGCGTGGAGATCAACATATCAGGAGTAGAGCCCCCCTGTATAGTCCAGCCTATGGTCGCGGTATCAGAAGATATCGACATAAAAGCTACAGCGGCCGGGGCAGCGGCATAAAGCCCCCCTGTAAACCATGAAAAAAGCGTAACCCAAAGCGCTAAAATCTTCATTTATATATATACAAAATCAATTATAGACGATTTCCAAGCCGCTTTCCACCTTTTCCGCTGTTATCTTTGATACAAGTCAACAAGAAACCCCGGTTCCTCCGTCCTTGGGCGCCAAACAAGTGATGTTGGATACATTGAGCCTTATTGAACGCGGGCGCAAAAAAACCGCCCGGCAGCCAATTGCTGCCGGGCGGACCCGCAAAACGCTTTATGCGGTATTACTTCCTGTACAGCACGGCCAGGGATAGCGGAGGAACCTCGAATTCCCCGGTTATCGCCACATCCGGCCCCCTGTAAAGCCCCTTCGCGTCAAAGCCCTGCCGCCATTCCCCGCCCGGCAGCGCGAATTTCAGCTCCTTCTTATGCGGGTTTATCAGCACCGCCACGCGGCTCCAGCTGTCAGCCACCGAATCGCCGTACAGGATATAGGCTATAGCCGGCTCCTCCAGCGGCAGGTCCAGCTCCTCATAAAAACGCAGGTTGTTCCTTACCGCCGCCGCCGTCTGCATGCGCAACGCCGGGTGCGCCTTGCGCAGCGCCAGCAGGTCGCGGTAATAATTGAAAACCTCCTCGTATTTCTTCTTGCGCGTCCAGTCCAGGCGGTTTACCGCGTCGGGCAGGTTATACGAATTGTGCTCGCCGCCCTTGGTGCGCAGGAACTCTTCGCCGGCGTGCAGGAACGGGACGCCCTGCGAGGTCAGTACGATGGCGTTGGCCAGCTTGTCCATGCGCACCTTGTTCTCGAAGGACTCCTCCTTCACCGACAGGTCGATGCGGTCCCACAGCGTGTTATTGTCGTGGCAGGAAACGTAATTCAGCACCTCCAGCGGCCCGTCGGTAAAATCGTCCACCGAGCCCCTGATGCCTTTCATCACCGCGCCCCGGTTCTTCGCCGCCTGCACATAGCCCAGGTCCTCGATATTGAACACGCTGCCCTTCAGCGCGTCCCTGAAGTTATCGCTGAAGACCGCGTAGCCCCGGGAGCGCTGCGACCCTTTTTTCACGCCGTTGACGGGCGTGGCCCCGGCGGCCCACGGCTCGCCGTAAATTATGATGTCGGGCCGCTCCTCGCGCAGCTTTTTGACCAGTTCCCCCACCGCCTCCAGGTCTATCAGCCCCATCAGGTCGAAGCGGAAGCCGTCCACCTTGTACTCGCGCACCCAGTACAGCAGGCTGTCCACCAGGAACTTGCGCGCCATCGGCGCCTCGGTGTTGAACTCGTTGCCGCAGCCCGAGCCGTTGGAGTAAGACCCGTCGGGGTTCACGCGGTAATAATAATCCATCGCCAGCGCGTTGAAGTTAAAAACGCGCGAGCGGGTCTCGGCGGTATGGTTGTAGACCACGTCCATTACCACCTTCAGCCCCTTGCGGTGGAAAGCGTCTATCATCTGCTTGGCCTCGCGCACCCGCGAGATATCGTGGGTGTTGGTGGCGTAGGAGCCTTCCGGGGAATTAAAATTAACCGGCATATAGCCCCAGTCGTAGGTGGTGGTGCTGTCGCCGTTGAGGAAATCCTGGAAAGGCAGGATATGCACCGTGTTCACGCCCAGCTCGGCCATATGGTCCAGCCCGGTGGCGATCTCCGGGAAGCCGGGGTGCCGCGTGCCCTCCTGCGCCGCGCCCAGGTATTTGCCTTTTTTCCTGACGCCGGAGAACTCGTCCATCGTCAGGTCGCGCAGGTGCACCTCGTAGATCACCGCTTCCGAAAGGCCGAACACCGGGCTCTCCGCCACGGGCGTAGTATCCACGGCTATCAGCGCAAGCCCGTCGTCGGCGGTCACGGCGCGCGCGTAAGGGTCCAGCCCCTCGTAAACTTTCTCGCCCTGCACCACGCGCAGCCGGTAATACCTGCCCTCCAGCGGCTCGCCGAAATTCTTTTCCCACACCCCGTGGTCCTTATACTCCAGCGCGTGCTCCTCCGGCCTGGCGCTGGTGGAAGTATAGATCAGCGCCGCGGCTTTAACGGCTTTGGGCGCGAAGATCCGTATCACCGTGGCGCCGTTCTCCGTTACCGCCCCCATCGGGCGCGCCGAATAAAAATCCTCGCCGTACAGCGCGTTGCCCAGCTCAAGCTTCACGGGCTTGAAATCGCGCGAATGCAGCTGGTACTTGGCGGCGTTGACCGCGGCGTAATCCGGCCGGCCCAGGTTGTCGAAGGACAGCACCGCCGCGCGCGCGTAATCGGCGTAACCGGCGGGCACGGCCCGCACCGGCTGGAACTCGGCCCTCTCCAGGGTGAGGTAAAACCCCTGCCGCTGCAGGAAAGCCGCGTTCACCGCGCGGTTGAAGGCTACCCGCACCACCCCTTCCCCGTCCAGCCACGCCCCCGTTATCTTCGTAGAAATTTCAGGCGGGGCGGTGTACACCGTACCGTCGCCCTCCAGCAGGTAAAGCTCGCCGGCGGCCGCCGCTTCGATAAAGCGGTCCGGCGCGTCCTTGTCCTCCCACTCGCCGCGCCGCGGCAGCAGTCCCAGCTTCTTGCCGGCCAGCCCGGCCGGCTCCAGTTCAAGCTTGTATACCGCGCCGAAAGCGTCGGTGCCCGACGGCTGCAGGTCGAAGCCCGGTTTGTTCTCGCCCGCGTCCCAGACCCAGAGCTTCCAGCCCTCGTACCCGCCCAGGCGGCTGTAATGCACCGTAAGCTCGGCGGCTTTAAGCGAATTGGTCATAAACATAACTCCCAGCACGGCGATCTTTATAATTTTCATAAAACCTTTTTGAACTTTCCGGTCTGCGCGGCGCGCCGCGCAGGCCCAGTGAACCCTTACCTCAATAAATTGTAAAATATTATCACAATGCATACCATAGTACTTTTTTTAACCCTCGCGTCAGTCCTCCCCCTTCCCGCCGCAGCCAGGCACGCCGCCGGAACCGCCAGAAAACACGCTCCCGCGGCGGCGCAGCACGCCGCATCTTCCGCAACGGCGGCAATGTCCGCCGCCGAAGCTTCAACCGCGGCGGCGCACGTCCAGCTTTCCACCGCTGCCCCGGCCGCCGAGCCCGCAAGCATAACCGTTTCCACCACGGCCATACGCGACCTGGTCCTGGCCGACTTCCGCATGCGCGGGGTCCATCTCTCCTGCTGGGGCGCCGGCGGCGCCAAAAGCCGGGGCGAACTTATAAAAAAGATCTCAGGCACCGTAATAAATTCCGTCGTGATAGCCGTAAAAGAAACCGACGGCATGGTTTATATGCCCGGCGTGGAAAAGGCCCACAAGTGGGGTTCCTATACCGCCGCCATCCCCCAGCCCGCGGCCATGCTCAAAGACTTCAAAGCCGCAGGTCTCTACACCGTGGCCCGCATCGTGGTCTTCAAGGATAAAGTGGTGCCCAAAACGCGCCCTGACCTGGCGGTAAAAAACCCGGACGGCGGCCTGTGGCGCAGCCGCAACGGCGCCACCTGGCTGGACCCCTATAACCGCGAAGTGTGGGACTATATCCTGGACCTGGCCGAGCTTGCCGCCAAGCTGGGCTTCGACGAGATCCAGTTCGATTATATCCGCTACCCGTCGGAAGGCAACACCGCGTTGTGCCGCTATTCAAAGCCCAGCAACCGCCACACCGCGGCCGCCAACCTGGGCGAATTCCTGCGCTACGCCCGCAAGCGCCTGGCCCCGTACAAAGTCAAGCTCTCGTCCGACGTCTTCGGGCTCACCACCTCCGTAAAGGACGACATGGGCATAGGCCAGGACATCGGCATCCTGGCCGCCAACTCGGATTATGTCTACCCCATGATGTACCCTTCGCATTACGCCCACGGCGAGTACAATATTAAGAATCCCGCCGAGCAGCCCTTCAAGATCCTCAACCAGGGGCTTAAGGACGCCCGGCGCAAACTGGGCCTTGATTACGCAAAACTGCGCCCCTACCTGCAGGATTTCTGGAAATACGGCCCGGCCGACGTGCACGCCCAGCAGATAGCCGCGCGCCTTAACTTGCTGGAAAGCTGGGTGCTGTGGAACCCCTCCAACAACTACACCTGGGCGGCCCTGACGCCCCAGGCCTACCGCGCCATAGTGGACCCCGCCCACAAATAAGCCGCCTTAGCGGCGCCCAAAAAAAGGGCCGGGTCTCCTGAGACCCGGCCCTTTTAACTTCACCGCCGCCTAAATACTTTTGCGGACTATTTCCTTGTATTCCTTGTGCAGGCCGAAGAACTGCGCCACCACGCTGCCGATATCGGCCAGGCCGGGCATTAAACCCGTCTTGAGCCCGCCCAGCTTCTTATTGCAGCCCTTGCGGTAGATCATGAAAGGCAGCGGCTCGTTGTTGTGGTAGCCGTAATCCTCGCGGTGCAGCATGCCGTGGTCGGCGGTCAGCACCAGCAGGTCGCCCTTGGCCATTTTGCCGGCTATCAGCGGCAGCGTACGGTCTATCTCCTCCAGCGACTTTATCGCCCCTTCCACGTCGCGGGTATGGCCGTAAACGCTGTCGGTATCCACCAGGTTCGTGAAAATAAAAGTGCCCTTGGGGCGGTAAACCGTGTGCGCCGCTTCCAGCGCGTTCACCGTGCCCTGTATGGTGAACGGGTTGGTGTCCTTCTTCTTCGCGTGCACGAAGCGCAGCCCCAGCGCCGGGTCAATAAAAATTTCCTTGTTAAGCTTTATCTTGGCGTGGTAGGCGGTGTTCACCAGGTCGCTGGTCTTGCCCACGGCCACCGTCCACACCGACTTATCGTGCAGTATATCCACCAGCGTCCGCTGGCCGATGGGCAGCACCGCGTCGTGGCGGTTGGAAGTGCGGATGATCTCGCCCTGCGCGTTCCTGATATAGGACCGGGCGATGGCGCGCGTGATGGGGATCTTCATCTCCATGGCCAGCGCGAAGGCGGTCTCCGCTATCTTGTGCTGCTCCGCCACGGGGATCACGGCCTCGTTCATGGCCAGCTGTATCAGCGGGTCGCACTTGCTGGCGTAGGCTATTATCTCGCCGGTGCGCTCATGGCGCGCCGCGTTCAGCTCAATGGCCTCCATGCCGCCCGCCATCTTGTTGAAGAAAGTTTTGCGCCCGATGCGTTTTTCCAGCGCGCGCAGGTATTCCCGGCTGAACCCGTCGGGGAAAAGGTCGTAGGTGCGGTTGTCCAGCACGCCCATCATCTCGCGGTGCCCCACCAGGCTGTCGGCGGTGGCGGACACCTGCGTCACGCGCGCGGCGTAAGCGTCGCCGGTGGCCTTAACCGCAAAACGCTTTTTAAAAGGAGGCAGCACAATATCGCCCAGGCCCAGCCTGGAAAGATTGGGCAAATTAACCTTGCCGGGATGTTTTTCCAGCAGGTACTCCAGGGTAGACAAGCCCACCGCGTCAATAACCATTACCAGCGCCACAGGACTTTTATTCATAAACTCTCCTTAATTCTTCACCCGTCAAATTCTACCAGACTCCGGGGATAAGTTTCCATCTTACCTGCGCCGAATACTCCCCGTAACCGGCCAGCTTCGCCGCCAGGAATCTATCCTCGAACCCCGCATGCGCCGCCAACAGCGCCGCCACCAGGGCGGCGGGCGCAAAACCGCGCAGCGACCCCAGCGCCGCCGGCGTGCATACGCACAAAAGCAAGGAGGCGGCATACACCGGGTGCCGCACCGCCGCGTAAGGCCCCGCGCGCACAACCACCTGTTCCGCCTGTATCAGCACGGCCTTCATGGCGAAGGCGTTGCACGCCATGGCCCACGACGCCAGGCCGTAAGCCGCGGCAATGCCGGCGAAGGCCAGCAGCCGCGGCAGCAGCCACCAGCCCCCCCGCGGCCAATCGCCGTAAACGGCGCATACAGTCAGCGTGACCGCGGCCAGCAGCGGGGCGGCCTTCGCAAAAAACCTGTCGGGGCCGGCCGCCGGTTCCGGGGCGAACATCAGCCGCTTCAGCAGCAGGCCGGGGTGCCTGCGCAGCAGCAGCACCGTATTCCCGACGGACCAGGCGCTATACAGGGCCAGGTAAAGCCAGCCTGCCGCCCAGGCCGCTCTGCCTTTAAAAATGAACAGCAGCAAGCCCAGCAGCAAGGCTTTAACGGCGATATTGAAAAAAACAGGGCCTGTAGGAAAAGGAGCCGGCCCAGGCTCCGCGCTATTTGCCACTATCTATCCCTTAAAAAAACCGCGGTCTGCGCAAGCCTGCTGCGCCCGATAAAATTATATTATATTGGCGGTAAGGTAATACCCTATGAAAAAAATCTCCCTCCTCCTCCTTCTCGGTTTAAGCCCGGCGGCCGGCCACGCCGCCGTTCGCCACGAGCTCAGCGCCGCCCTGAACCCCGCCCGGGGCACGCTGGCCGTCGCCGACACGCTCACCTTCGACCGCCCTGCCACCGAATTCACCTTCTCGCTGCACAAAGGCCTGGGCCCGGCGGTTAAACTGCCCGGCGCCTCCGTAGAAATTATCGCGGCCCCGCCCGCGGCCGCCTACGACACCAACACCGCCGGCGCCGCCGGCGCGCTGGAAACATACCGCGTAAAACTTCCCAAACCCGCCAAGACCTTCAAACTTGAATACGCCGGCGAGATAAAAGAACAGCTGGCCGAACAGGCGCAGGAATACGCCCGCAGTTTTTCCGAAACCACGGGGCTCATTTCCGAAAAGGGCTGTTATCTTTCCGCCGCGTCAGGCTGGTACCCGGTCTTCGAGAACACGCCGCTCACCTACCGCCTGGAAACCCGCCTGCCCGACCCGTACCAGGCCGTGGCCGGCGGCGCACGCACCGCCCAACGCCGGGTCAACACCGAAAACGTCTCGGTCTGGGAAGAAAAAAAACAGCAGGACGAGATAAACCTGGTCTGCGGCAAATACCGCGAATACGCCCGCCCCGGCCGCCCGGACCTCTACGCCTTCCTGCTTACCGCCGACGACGAGCTGGCCGGCCGCTACCTGGACGCCGCCGCCAAATACGCGCGCTTCTACGCGGACCTGCTCGGCCCCTACCCTTACGCCAAGTTCGCCCTGGTGGAGAATTTCTGGGAAACCGGCTACGGCATGCCTTCGTTCACGCTGCTGGGCTCCAAAGTTATCCGCCTGCCCTTTATAATAAATTCCTCCTACCCGCACGAGATCCTACACAACTGGTGGGGCAACGGCGTGTTCGTGGATTACGCCTCGGGCAACTGGTGCGAAGGCCTCACCGCCTACCTGGCCGACTACCTCATAGCCGAAAACCGCGGGAAGGACCGCGACTACCGCGCCGCCACGCTGCAGAAATACGCGGCCTATGTGCGCGACGGCAAAGATTTCCCGCTCACGGATTTCCGCGGCCGCCACTCCTCCGCCTCCGAGGCGGTGGGCTACGGCAAGGCGCTGATGTTCTACCACATGCTGCGCCTCGCCGTCGGCGACGCCAAATTCACGGCCGGCCTGCGCGCCTTCTACGCCGCCAACCTTTTCCGCGCCGCCTCTTTCGAGGACCTGCGGCGCTCTTTCGAAAAAACTACCGGCTTGCGCCTGGACGCTTTCTTCAGCCAGTGGCTGCGGCGCGCCGGCGCCCCGGAACTGGCTGTTAAGAACGCGCGCGTCGGCCGCCTTTACGACGAGTACGAGCTTAATTTCACGCTGACCCAGCGGCAGGACGGCCCCCCCTACGCGCTGCGGGTGCCGGTGCGCATTTACCTGGAAGGCGTGCCCGAACCCCGCCGCCAGGTACTGGACTTCAACAAGAAAGAGGAGCAGTTCAATTACTCGGTGCCGGGCAAGATATTGCGGCTGGAAATCGACCCCGAGTTCGACGTATTCCGCCGGCTGAGCCCGCTGGAAACCCCGCCCGGCCTGGCCGGCCTGCTGGGCGCGAAGAACCCGGAAATAATTCTGCCCGGCGGCCCCGCCAAAGCCGCCTGGGAAACTTTCGCCGCCGCCTGGACCAAGGACCAGTCTAACCTGCCGGTGATAAAGCAAAGCACCGCGGCGCCCGCCGGCCCGCACTGGGTGCTGGGCGCCGACAATGCGCTGGCCGCCGAATTTAAAAAAGACCTGGAAGCTTACGGCGCGCATTTCACCACCGCCGCCCTTATCCTGGACAACCGGGAATTCCCGCTGGCCACGCACACTTTCGTTTTCGCCGACTACCACCCGGCCAACCCCGCCTGGACGCGCGGCCTGGTAATTTCCCCCTCCACCGCCGCCATCGGCGCGCTGGCGGTAAAACTGCCGCATTACGGCAAATACTCCTGGCTGGTCTTCGACGGCGCCATGAACTCCGCCGCCACCGGCGTGTGGCCCTCGCGGCTTTCGCCCCTGACGGCCGATTTCAGCGGCGGCGCCGCACCCGCGCCGGCTGCCGCGCGCCAGCCGTTGGCGCGGCTGCCCTCCGCCTTTTCCGCGCAGCGCATGGCGGCCGATATCGCCGCGCTCTCAGCGGCGCCCGGCGGGCGCGGCCCCGGCTCCGCCGGCTTAAAGACAGCGTCCGCCTACATAGAGAAAAGCTTTAAACAAGCCGGCCTCAAACCCTTTAACCCCGGCCCCGCCCCGACGCGCACCGCCCGCGAGTGGAAACAGACCCCCGGCTTCGTGCCCCCGCTGGGCGCGCCGCTCAACCACAGCGTAAAAGTGGAAGGCTTTACCCGGCCCGGCGAATACCTGGTGCTGTCCGCGCATTACGACCGCCTGGCCGCCGTGAACGGCCAGGCCTACCCCGGCGCCGACGACAACGCCTCCGGCACGGCGCTGTTGCTGGAACTGGCCCGCTATTACGCCGCCCATCCGCAGGCGCGCCACCTCGACGAGCTCGCGACCCGGTCGCCGGCGCCCGTGATGAGCAGCCTCCTCGACGAGCTCGATGCGCGCTACGGCTCGCCCGCCGACTATCTGCGCGCGCAGGGCGT
>DAOPZW010000049.1:0-18006 GCA_035353595.1 Elusimicrobiales bacterium
ATCAGATGAACTTCCTGTAAATATCCTGGAGTTTGAGCAGATCGTCCGGACAGGTCTCATGCCATTTAAGATACCCGGCGTCGGTGCGCGCTACACCTTCGTTGCGAGGCTCGAAAGCGCCTGACAGCGAGCATTTGTAAAGGACGGAGATAAAATGGCCCCGGATATCGAGCGCCGGGTTGATTATCTGATTGATCGCCAGCGGCTGCGGCTCAAAAGTCACGGCCGCCCCGATCTCGGTCTCGGCCACTTTCAGGATCCTTGTTTCCAGGGTTTCGCGGAACCTTACTATCCCGCCCGGCAAATGCCAACCCTGCCCGGCGTACTGGTCGTTGCGCCAGGCTAAAAGGGTGCGCCCTTTTTCATCTTTAACCAGCAAGTCCACATTTACCATGGGCGTAACGCGGCTGACATAATAGAACACGTCGTCGGGCAGCCCCAGGGAAGGATCCGGTACTTGTTTCGTAAGGACGACTACGGCCTCTTTAATATCCATAAGCGGCACCTGCAGCTAAAAAAGCGTATAGACGAACGGCGCGGGCTGAGAGCCCGAAGTAAAAACGATCAGCGCACCTATAGCGAGCAACCCGAGGATGATGGGAGCGAGCCAATATTTCTTATGCGTTCCGAGGAACCGCAGGAATTCTTTTACCGTAGACATAGCTGGCAAGCTCCGCGGCGCAAAGCCCCTACTGTTTGCGGCCGTAAATATCGTTGAACCGGACGATGTCGTCCTCGCCCACGTACTCTCCGTTCTGCACCTCTATCATTTCCAGCGGGACTTTGCCCGGGTTCTCCAGGCGGTGGCCGGTGGACTTGGGCACGTAAGTGCTCTCGTTCTCGTGTACCAGCGACACTTTCTCGCCCAGGGAAACCTTGGCGGTGCCCCTCACGATTATCCAGTGTTCGCTGCGGTGGTAATGCATCTGGTGGCTGAGCTTCTGGCCCGGCTTGACCACGATGCGCTTGATCTTATAGCGCGGCCCTTCCTCCAGCACGGTATAGGAGCCCCACGGGCGGTAGGTGGTGGTATGCTCCACCACTTCTTTGCGCTTGCGCTCCTTGAGCAGGTCCACAACTTCCTTCACGCGCTGGGCCTCGCCGCGCCGGGCTATAAGCAGGGCGTCGACGGTGTCGATGATGATCAGGTCTTTGAGCCCTATGGTGGAAATAAGGCGGCCCTCGCCCATCACGATGGTCCGCTTCGTATCCAGGGCCAGCACGTCGCCCACCTTGACGTTGCCTTCAAAATCCGGCTTTATCACCTCGGGCAGAGAATCCCAGGAGCCGACGTCGGACCAGAGGATGTCGATAGGCAGCACCGCCGCCTTTTTCGACTTTTCCATCACGGCGTAATCTATGGAGATGGACGGCATGTTCTTGAAATCGGCGGTCATCTTCGCCAGCGTCTGCCCCATTTTGCGGCTTATCTCCGGGGCGTAGGCTTTGAATTCGGCCAGCATGGTGCCCATGGTGAACGCGAACATCCCGGAGTTCCAGTAGTAGTTCCCGTCCTTCAGGTATTTCTCCGCGGTCCTGACGTCGGGCTTCTCCGCGAACTTCTCCACCTTGCACACCCCGCCGTTGCCGGGCGCCTTGCCGCCCTTCTTGATATACCCGTAGCCCGTTTCCGGGCGGCCGGGCTTTATGCCGAAGGTGACGATAGCGCCCGCTTTGGCGGCTGTCTCAGCCTGCCGCGCGTACCGGGCGAATTTCTCCACCGGCTCGATGATATGATCGGAGGGGCAGATAAAAATGACCTCGTCCTTGACGCATTTGAGCTTCTCCGCGCAGTATTTCATTACCAGCGCTATGGCCGGGGCGGTATTGCGCCCGACGGGTTCAAGGATGACGTTGGCTTCGATGGCCGGGGAGACCGCCCTGAGGTCCTCCTGCACGTGGAACCGGTAATCCTCGTTGGTGATGACAAAAATATCCTTGAGCGGCACCACCGCGGCCAGGCGCTCCACCGTCTGGCACAGCAGCGACTTGCCGCCGTTGAGCTTGATGAACTGTTTGGGCAGGCCGTAGCGGGAAACCGGCCACAGCCGCGTGCCCGAACCGCCAGCGAGGATTATAGCTTTCATAAGTTCACCTTCTTTTTGCCCAGGCGGCGCAGCTCGGCGTCCACCATCAGCGCCACCAGGTCCTTGAATTTCGTCTTCGGCGCCCAGCCGAGCTTCGTCTTCGCCTTGGTGGCGTCGCCCACCAGCAGGTCCACCTCGGCGGGGCGGTAGAATTGTTTGGAAACCTCCACCAGCGCGCGGCCGGTGGCGGCGTCCAGGCCCTTCTCTGCCAGGCCGTGCCCTTTCCACTCCAGCCTGAAGCCGGCGGCCAGAAAGGCGGCCTCCACGAATTCGCGCACCGTATGCGTCTCGCCGGTGGCCAGGATGTAGTCGTCGGGCCTGGGCTGCTGCAGCATCAGCCACATCCCTTCCACGTACTCCCGGGCGTAGCCCCAGTCCCGGCGGGATTCCAGGTTGCCCACCGTCACTTTTTCCTGCAGCCCCTTTTTAATGCGGGCGGCCGCGGCGGCTATCTTGCGGGTTACGAATTCCTCCCCCCGCAGCGGGCTCTCGTGGTTGAACAGGATGCCGCAGCTGGCGTGCATGCCGTAGACCTGGCGGTAGTTCACCGTTATCCAGTGGGCGTAAAGTTTTGAAACCCCGTAAGGGCTTTTGGGATGGAAGGCGGTGGTCTCGTTGCGCTGGGCGCTGCCGGTGCTGCCGAAAAGCTCGGCGGTGGAAGCCTGGTAGAACTTCGCCCCGGGGCGCGCCTTGCGCAGGGCCTCGAGCAGGCGGGTAACGCCCACGGCGTTCACCTCCGCCGTCAGCACCGGCTGGTCGAAGGACAGCTGAACGAAACTTTGCGCGGCGAAATTATAAACCTCGTCGGGCTTCACCTTTTCCAGCGCGTCTATGATATTAGTGGGTTCCAGCAGGTCCAGAGCTATTTCCTGCACCTGCCCTTCGATACCCAGCTCGCGCAGGCGCCACAGGCCGGAATCCCCGCTGCGGTCCGCACCGCAGACCTGGTAACCTTTTTCCAGCAGGAAGCGGCTCAGGTATGCCCCGTCCTGGCCGCGGTGGCCCGTGATCAAGACTTTTTTCATAGGCTCAGCAGTTCTTCAGACCGGCGAAACCGCCTTTCTTAAGATGCTGTTCGCTGCGCGCCAGGTTCAGGTCGCTGGCGGCCATTTCGGCCACCAGGCGCTCAAAGGTTATTTCCGGCTTCCAGCCCAGCATACGGCGGGCCTTGGCGGGATCGCCCAGCAGCGTTTCCACTTCGGCCGGCCGGTAGAAGCGCTGGTCCACGCGCACGATTACGTCGCCCTTTTTAAGTTTTACCTCGCCGGCAAGACCGGGCGGAGGATTGACCGCCTTAACTATGCCGCGCTCGGCAACGCCTTTGCCCTGCCAGGCTATGGTTATGCCGATCTCGCGGGCCGCCAGCTCTATGAATTTACGCACCGAGTACTGCCGCCCCGTGGCAACCACGAAATCCTCCGCCTTCTTCTGCTGCAGCACCAGCCACATGGCGCGCACATAATCCCTGGCGTGGCCCCAGTCGCGCAGGGAATTCATATTGCCCATCGAAAGGCAGCTCTGCGCGCCCAGCAGGATGCGGCCCAGGGCGCGGGTTATCTTGCGCGTCACGAATTCCTCGCCGCGCAGCGGGCTCTCGTGGTTGAACAGGATGCCGTTGCTGGCGAACATGCCGTAAGCCTCGCGGTAGTTGACCGTTATCCAGTAGGCGTACATCTTGGCCACGCCGTAAGGGCTGCGGGGATGAAAAGGCGTCGTCTCGCTCTGCGGAATTTCCCGTACCTTGCCGTACAGCTCGGAGGTGGAGGCCTGGTAAAGGCGCGTGGTCTTAGCCAGCCCCAGCAGGCGCACGGATTCCAGCAGGCGCATGGTGCCCAGCCCGTCGCAGTCGGCGGTATACTCCGGCTCCTCGAAGCTGACGGCCACGTGGCTCTGCGCGCCCAGGTTATAGATCTCGGCGGGCTTTATCTCCGCTATGAGGCGGGTGAGGTTGGTCGAATCGGTAAGGTCGCCGTAATGCAGCTTGAGACGGGAAGCCCCCGGGTTGGCGGCGTCGTAGAGGTGGCTGATGCGGGAAGTATTGAAAGAAGCGCTGCGGCGGCGCAGGCCGTGCACCTCGTAACCTTTACCGAGCAGCAGTTCCGCCAGGTAGGAACCGTCCTGACCCGTAATACCGGTGATCAAAGCTTTCTTCATATTGCCCTCCTGAAGCCGCGGCGGCCGCGCCATTGCCTATAATATAAATATTATATCAAAGATAAAAAAGGGCGGGCTATTATATTGCGGTTTCAAAGCCGTCGCGAGCCGCGGCGGTTCCGGGGAATACTTTGCGGGCGCGGCGCAGCGCCATGGCGCGCAGCGCGCGGGCGGGGTATCGTTCGGCGGAAAAATGGGTAAGCACAAGGCGGCGCGCCCCGGCTTCCAGGGCCAGCTGTCCCGCGGTCTCAGGGTTAAAATGCGGCCAGGCCGGGTTAGCCTCGCCCGGCAGGTGGGCGCATTCGGTTATCAGCAGGTCCGCGCCGGCGGCCAGTTTTAACGCATTGGAGCAGTAGCCGGTGTCGGTGCAATAGGTAAGGACCTTCCCCCCCAGTTCCAAGCGCATGCCCAGCACCGGGTCGGCGTGCAGCAGCGGCAGCGTGGTAAGTTTAAACGGAAGTATCCCCGCCTCGGAAGGCAGTTCCAGCACCTTTACGGCATAGGGCAGCTCTTGCAGCGGCACGGTAAAAGGAGCGCTCACAAAATCGTCCAGCAGGCGGCGCGCCCCCTTTCCGGCGCAGATGGTGAGGCCTTTGCGGAACCGGAACTTGACCAGCGTATGCAGCCCCGAAATATGGTCCAGGTGGAAGTGGCTGAGCAGCAGGAAGACGGGCTTGGAACCGTCGCAGTATTTATCCAGCTTATGCAGCCCGTTGCCGGCGTCCAGCACGATGTCGAACTCCGGCGTCCTGACCAGGGCGCACACGGTATTGCCGATGCGGTTGTCATACCACCCGTTGGTACCCAGGAAGATCAGTTTCATTTCGCCGCGTAATTTTTTTTCAGCCAGTTCTTATAAGCGCCGGTCTTCACGTTCTTCACCCAGCCGCCGTTGGCCAGGTACCAGGCCACGGTGCGGTCCAGCCCTTCTTTAAAGGTCACGGATGGCGTCCAGCCCAGCTCGCGCTTAATTTTGGAAAAATCTATCGCGTAGCGCCGGTCATGCCCCGGGCGGTCCTTCACGTAGGTGATCAGGTCGCGGTATTTTTTACCGGCCAGCGCGGGATTCGCAGCCGAAGGCGCCAGGCGCTCCAGCGCCGAGCAGATGCCCTTCACCACGTCGATATTCTTCATTTCGCAATTGCCGCCCACGTTATAAGTTTCTCCGCAGCGGCCCTTGTTCATTATGCGCCAGATCGCGGCGCAATGGTCCCCGACGTAAAGCCAGTCGCGCACCTGCAGGCCGTCGCCGTAAACGGGCAGCGGCTTTCCTTCCAGCGCGTTCAAGATCGCCAGGGGAATAAGCTTCTCGGGAAAGTGGTAGGGCCCGTAATTATTGGAACAGTTGGAAACGGTCACAGGCAGGCCGTAGGTGTGGTGGTAAGCCCGCGCCAGGTGGTCCGAAGAGGCTTTGGACGCGGAATAGGGGCTGCGGGGATCGTAAGGAGTGGACTCTTTGAACTTCCCGGTCTTACCCAGCGACCCGTAAACCTCGTCGGTGCTTACGTGGTGGAAGCGGAAGGGCTGCCGGCTCCCGGCGCCGGCAGCCGGCTGCAGCCAGGCCTGCCGGGCGGTTTCCAGCAGGGCGAAGGTGCCGTGGATGTTGGTCTCGACGAAATCCTTGGGCCCGAAAATGGATCGGTCGACGTGGCTCTCGGCGGCGAAATGCGCGACGGCGCCGGGCTTATACTTTTCAAACACTCCGGCCAACAGCTTGAAATCGCAGATATCGCCTTTCACGAACACGTAGCGGCTTTTATACTTGCGCCCGATATCTTCCAGGTTCTCCGGGTTGCCGGCGTAGGTAAGCTTGTCCAGGTTCACGAGCCTGCCGGAAAAACCTGTCTTCTCAAGAACATAACGTATGAAATTGGAGCCGATGAACCCGGCCCCGCCGGTTACAAGGATAGTGTCATAAGCCATCTCAATTCCTCCCCGTGTGTTCCGCGGCGACTTTGGCCAGGTAATGGCCGTAAGTGTTCTTGTTCAGGGTCTGAGAGAATTTCAGCAGCTGGTCCCTGTTGATATAGCCCATGCTGTAGGCTATCTCTTCTATGCAGGCGATCTTGAGCCCCTGCCGGCGCTCGACGGTGGCGATGAATTCGCCGGCCTCCAGCAGGCTTTCAAAAGTGCCGGTATCCAGCCAGGCGTAGCCGCGGCCCAGCAGCTCCACTTTCAGGGCGCCGCGCTTGAGGTATTCCTTGTTCACGTCGGTGATCTCAAGTTCGCCGCGGGCGGAAGGCTTTATGGTCCCTGCGGTCTTTACCACGTCGTTGGGATAGAAATACAGGCCCGTGACCGCGTAATTGGATCTGGGCGCGGCGGGTTTCTCCTCTATCGAAAGCGCCTTGCCCTCCTTGTCGAAATCCACCACGCCGTAGCGCTCGGGGTCGTTCACATAATAGCCGAAAACGGTGGCGTTGCCCTCTTTGGCGGCGGCCACGCCCCGCTGGAAAGCCTCGGGCAGCCCGTGGCCGTAGAAGATATTGTCGCCCAGCACCAGGGCTACGTCGTCGGAACCGGCGAATTCAGCGCCCAGGAGGAACGCCTCCGCTATGCCGTTGGGCGCGGGCTGTTCCTTATAGCTGAACTTAAGGCCCCAGGCCGAGCCGTCGCCGAAAATATCCCTGAACCGCGGCAGGTCCTTGGGCGTGGAAATGATGAGGATATCCCGGATACCGGCCAGCATCAGGGCCGACAGGGGATAATAGATCATCGGCTTATCGTAAACCGGCAGCAGTTGCTTGCATACCACGCTGGTTATCGGGTAAAGCCTGGTCCCGGAGCCGCCCGCAAGTATTATTCCTTTCATGTTCTCTCCTTCCGATGCGGACTAAATTTTAAGATCCTTCAACAGAGGCAAAGCCAGGTCCTTGGGGGACAGCAGGCGTTTCCCGGCGGGCCACTTAACGGCCAGTTCCGGGTCGTCCCAGCGCACGCCGCCGTCGTGGCTGGGAGCGTATTCTTTTGAGCACTTATAGCTGACCTCAGCCTCCCCGGTAAGCGCGTAAAAACCGTGCGCGAAACCCGCCGGGATATAAAGCATCAGGCCGGTCTCGCCGGACAGTTCCACGCCGAAACTTCTGCCGAAGGTTTTAGAGCCCGGGCGCAGGTCCGCCGCCACGTCGAAGATGCGGCCCCGGCCGCAGCGCACCAGCTTGGCCTGGGCGTGCGGCGGCCGCTGAAAATGCAGGCCGCGCAGCACCCCCTTGCGCGAAACCGAAAGGTTCTCCTGCACAAAGACGTCCTTGATGCCGGCCTTCCTGAATTCAGACATCTTATATCTTTCCGAAAAAGTCCCGCGCCCGTCGCTGCCTATCTCCGGCTGCACCAGCAGCAGCCCGGGCAGGGGCGTCTTTTTAAAAGTGAATTTCATCGTGTTCTCCTTGAACCATTCTTACCGTTCAGCGCCGCGGGCTATTTATTCAGCAGCACTATGTCCGCGCGCTGCTGGGCGAAGGTGTCGTCGAAGCCCTCGTAAGACAACAAATTTTCGGGGCACATCAGCAGGTTTTTCAGATATTGTTTTATCAGCCCGGCCTGCGTCTCGGCGAGGGCTTTGGTCTGGGCGTAAACGTTCACCTTCAGGGGCATATTGTAATAGCGGCGTTTTATAAGGTCGCCGGTCGCGGCCAGCAGGGATTCTCCCTTTTCCTTATCGACGACCTTCGCTGATTTATTCGGGCCGAAAAGCAGGGAAGAGTCCAGGCTTACGGTAAGCCGGGAGCCTTTCTGATAGACGATGGCGTAGAACCGCACCAGTTCGCCGATGACGGTCTTGGGCGCGCCGTATTCATCGGTAAAAACGTACATGGGCGCGTAGCTGTGGCCGGCGCGCACCCATTCGCGCTGGTCGTTCTCGCCGCTCCAGCTTATGCTTTCCGGGGGCAGGCCGGAGCCGGTGTATTTGTGGAAGATCTTCCCCTCTTCGTCGGTGATGGAGAGCGTCCATTGCAGCGCTTTCGCGGTCTTCTCGCTATAGGTCCGGCTGAACACTTCCTCGAACTTGCGCAGCGGGTAAAAAGTTATCACGGTGCGGTCGCTGAAAGAAGTGAGCCAGGGCTTGATCACGCGCGCGCTCAAAAGCTTTTCGGGGTAGTTGCGGGAGAAGCTTACGAAATCTCCGGACTCGAACAAGAAGAGGTTCTTATCGGACTCGAAAGACTTCTTTATGCTTTCCAGGTTGTCCGTCTTCACCTTCAGCGGCGGTTTCCGGGTACGGATCTCGGCTGCGGCCTCGGCTTTGATCACGACCTCCTCGGGCACCTCGCCGTAGGCGGCGGTGGAGGTTTCCTGCGCCGCAGCCGGCCGCAGGGCGAGAAAAAGCAAAGGCAAGCAGAGCGAAATCAAGGTTGAAGACCGGCTAAGTTTCATGTTTTTACTCCGCCACGAACCTGAACGTTATGATGCCCCATTGCGTAGAGGGCCCGCCGCCGATAGCCTCGAAAGCCCAGCGCTTAATAGCGTCCAGCGCCAGGCGGTCGAGCGCGCCGTAGCCGGACGTTTTCTCTACGGCGGGGTTATCCAGCACCCGCCCGGAATTATCCACGAAGAATTTCACGGAGACGGCCGCCTCCAGCACGCCGCGGTCGCGCGCCCAATCCGGGAAAGCCGGGGCGTAATAAGTTACGACCTTGCGCTTCGACAGCGGCCCGGTAATTTCCAGGCGGGGCGCCGCTTCCACCCGGGCCTGGCGCAGCGTTTCATTGTTGCGGCGCAGGGAAATGGTTTCCGCCGTCATCACCGGCTGCGGCCTGGCGGCCAGCTGCACGCCGGCGTCGCGGGCCTCGGTCAGCCGCTGCGGCGCGGCCGCGATGATCGCGGCGGGCCTGGCGGCGGCGATGGTCCCTTCGCGCTCGGCCAGGCCCTGCGGCCCCGCAACGCCGCGCCGGGCGGTATCCACGGCCACGTTAAGTTCCTGCATGGTCTGCGGGCGGACGACGGGCCCGGAATCCTCGAATTTCAGGCCCTTGGGCATGGCCGGCGCTTTTTTCATCCCGACCTCTTCCAGCTCGATGCGCGGGGCCAGCGCCTGCGCGCCTCTTTCCGGCCTCAGCTCCAGCCCGGCGTCCTTGGGTCCGGCGGCCAGTTTCCTGCCGGCGTCCATTTCCAGTTTCTCGGCGGCCTGCAGCTTGCCGCCGCGCTCCATGAGCTTCTGCGGCAGGTCCAGCGCTTTGCGCGTCTGCTCCGGGGCTTTGATATCCAGCGGGGCCAGCGGCTTGAGCTTCGGCACTTCCGGCACCTCGAGCTTGGGCAGTTCGGCGATGACGGGCTTAGGCAGCTGCGGCAGCGCCAGCTTAAGGAAATTGAGCGTCTTGTTCTTTTCCGGATTCGCTTTAGCTTCTTTCTCCTGCAGGATGAGGTCGACGTTATTGAGCACTACGTTCCTCGTTTCCGGGCGTACCAGCACGAAATAGATATACAGCGAAAGGAACAGCGCGTGGAAGGCTATTGAAGCCAGCAGCGGGTAGGTTATGGTGCGTTCGTCGCGGTAAGACATTTCAGGGCCGCTTTTTCCCTTTTTGTTCGGTCGCTATGGTTATCCCCGTGGCGCCCGCTTCCTTGGCGCAGCGCATAACGTCCGTGAGTATGCCGTAGCCTGCTTCGGCGTCGGCCTTTATCACCACCATTTTCGAAGCGCCGTTCTTAAGCGTCTCCCCTACGCCGGCCAGCAGCTCGGGTTCGGAGGTGAAGACCTTTTCGTTGACCGCGTATTTCGCTTCGGCGGAAATGGTGACGGTGACCTTATCCTTTTCCTCGCCTTCCTGCGTCTTGGCCTGGGGCAGGTTAACCTTTAAGGCCGGGTCCGACAGCAGCGGGGCCGTGACCATGAAAATGATAACGAGCACCAGGCAGACGTCCACCAGCGGCGCCACGTTGATGCCCGCCATTATAGTATCGTCGTTCTCGACTTTAAAGGACATAAGTTCTTTTTCCCGGCTCCGGTCCCCGTCAGTTCCGCATCAGCGCCATTTTCAGCGCGCCCGCCTGCTTGGCGTCGTCGAGCAGGCCGACCACCTGCCCCACCTTGTTCTCGGTATCGGCTTTGACTATCACGAATTTATCCGCGCTCTTGAGCAGGGCGCCGCCCACCGCGGCCTGGTACTCTTCCCTCGCCAGCTCCTTCCCGTTCAGGGTAAGGCGGCCGTCTTTTGTAAGCTTGACCTGCACGCTTTCCGACATGGAAACTTTGCCGACCTGCGCGCTGGCCTTGGATTGCAGCACCTTTATTCCCGCCTGTATCGCGAACGGGGCCACGGCCATGAAAATGATCACCAGCACCAGCGAAACGTCCACCAGGGGCGTAAGGTTGATGTCTGTGATCGGATCTTCAGAACCGCCGGAAGATATAGCCATATAAGATGAGCCTAAACAGGGGCCGCGGTCAAAGAGAAGCTTTCTAACGCGCGGCGCCGCCGCTTTACTTGTTCCCTATCATTATCACCAGCCGCGCGGAAAAGATCTCCAGCTCGCTGGAGATCACTTTGGTCTTGCGCATGAAGTAGTTGTAAATTATCACCGCGGGAATAGCCACGGCGAGGCCTCCGGCGGTGGCCACCAGGGCCTCAGCTATGCCCTTGGCCACTACGGTAGGGCCGCCGGTACCGGAAAGGGCCAGGTCCCGGAAAGCTTTTATGATGCCCACCACCGTGCCGAAGAGCCCGATGAACGGGGCGATATTCCCCATGGTTCCCAGCACGCCCAGGTTCCGCTCCAGCATCAGCCTTTCCTCCTGGCGCTTGGTAGCCAGCAGTTCTTCCAGATCGCGGCGGGGCATTTCCCGGTGCTGCAGGGCGTAATTGAACAGGCGGGAAACGGGAGAATCTATCTTGGCGGTATAATCCAGCGCCTTGTCCACGTTGCCGCTCTTCAGCATGCCGCTGACATGGGCCAGGAACTCGTCCACTTTCCTCTGCCTGGCTTTGCGGAAGAAGAACCAGCGCTCGAAAGCGAAAGTAACGGACAGCACCGAGCAGCACAGCAGGATGACCAGGGTAAAACTATCCTTAAAGATCGCGAGATAATTTATATTTTCCATAAGTTTCTCCTGAGCTTAACGACGAGGTTTAGAACAGGCGGCGCTCAGCGCGCCGCTTTGGCTTTCTTAGCCGCCGGCCTCTTTTTCTTCACGGCTTCTTTTTTAGGGGCAGGCGCTGGCTGCGCTGTCTTTTTCACTGCGGGCGCCGGGTCGGCCGGCGGCGGCGCGGCGGCGGCGGGCGCGGCCGGGACGGGTTCCGGCGCCGGCGCTATCAGTTCCTGGATCGGCGCGGGTTCCTGCGCCGGCTGCGCCTCCGGCTGGCCGGCAGGGGCCGGCGTGTCGGAGGTGCTTTCGGGGACGGCGGCGCCGCCCGCCGCGCGGTTCATCTGGTGCAGGGCCTTGGCCCTGCCCGCCGCCGCGCCGGCGAACTCGGGCTTGCGCGAATTCAGGGCGATATCTTCGTACACGCGGGCCGCCTCGCCGTAATTTTTTTCAGCCTCGTACAGTTCGCCCAGCTTTACCAGCCCCTGCAGGCGCCAGGCGTTATAGAGGGGCTGCTGCTTGCTGAGCCGCTCCCAGTAATCCCGCGCCTCTTCCAGCTGGCGGTTGTCGGCGCTGAGCTCGCCCATGTAATACATGGCTTCAAGCCCGTCGTCGCGGCCTTCCGCTTCGCCGTAGATCTGGGTAAGGGTCTTGAGGGCGCCGGACAGGTCCCCCCGCGTCTTCTGGATATTGTAGATCTCCCACAGCGCGGCCAGCGAATCGTCGGATTTGCCGGTCAGGTTGTAATACTTGCGGTAGGCCGCCTCGGCCTTATCCACCGCGCCGGTGGTTTTATAGCACAGCGCGAGGTTGAAGAGGGCGGGCTTCACGTATTCGCTCTGCGGGTACAGCGAGACCAGGTTCGAATACGCCGCGGCCGCCTCCTCGTGCTTCTTCTGGTTGTAATAGGCGTTGCCCAGGCGGAACAGCGCCACGGCGTGCTCCTTGGCGTCGGGGTAATTGCGCGTGAACCGGTCAAAGACGCCCGCCGCGTTGTCCATCTCCCCCGCCTGGAAATAAGCCTCGCCCAGGTAGAACTGCGCGTCCTTTATCTCCGGGTGGTCGATGTAATCCACGCTGAATTTCTTAAGGTTGGCGATAGCGCCGGCATAATCCTTCTTTTCGAACAGGCGGCGGCCCAGCCGGAACAGCGCCTCACCCGAAGTCCTGTCGAACGGGGTGTGGGCGGCCAGCCCCCCCAGCCAGGCGGAGAAATTCAGGCCCGGGCTGCGGTCGAAGACGGCTTCGGCCAGGTCGAAAGCGTCCACGGCCTCCGGCGCCATCGGGAAGTTCAGCACGGCCTGGCGGGCCTGCTCTATGGCCGCCTCGTCCTGCTTAAGGCTGTAGCGCACCTGGGCCATACGCAGCCAGGCCAGTGACAGCTGGAGACTTTTCGGATACCGGGAGAGAATGCGCTCGTAGGCCGCGGCGGCTTCGTTGTATTTCTGGGCGCGGAACAGGATATCCGCTATCTGGAAATCGGCAGGCTCAGTTTCCGGGGCGGCCGGGTATTTCTGGAAAAGGCGGCTCCAGGTCTCTACGGCCTGGCTGTAATAGCGCAGCCGGTAAAGTGCCAGGCCCGCGCGGTAAAGCGCGGCGGCCGCGTACCGGCTGTCCGGCTGCGCCGTGGCGAAAGCCTCGTATAGCTGGAAGGCGTTCTCATAATCCTTGCGGTTGAAGTGGCTGTCGGCCAGGGCCAGCGCGTCCTCGCCGCCGGGCTGCTCGGCGTCCGGGAAAGCGGCTTTCAGGTTCCTGAGCTTTTCCCTGGCGCGGGCCGCGGCCTCGGTATCGCCCGACAGGGAATGGCACCATACCAGGCCCTCCTGCGCGTACAGCGTGGACACGTCGTTGGGGTAGATGCGCATTATGGTGTTATAGATATTCCTGGCGTCCTCCACCAGGTTGATGGCCATATAAGCCTCGGCCACGTACAGCAGGCTGAGGGCCCGCCACTTCGAACCGGCCGGGGGCAGGTGCTTGAAGATGAACTGGTACGAGGTAAGGATATTGTTGAAATTGCCGCGGGTATACTCGGTGTGCAGGATCATGAACAGGGCCTGCTCGGCCACGTCGCTGGCGGGCGCCAGGTCCACCGTATTCTGGAAAGCGCGCAGCGCCTCGCCGGGCTTTTTCAGGTCCAGCAGCGCGAGGCCTTTCAGGTAGTAGGCGTTCTTCGCCAGCGCGTTGGCCGGGTACAGGTTCAGGAAACCGTCCAGCGCGCCCACCGCCTGCTGCGGGTCCCCCAGCAGGTACTGGCACCAGGCCATCTTGTACTGGCTGGCGGGCGCCACCGACGAACCGCCGTAGGCGGTGGTCACCTTGGTGTAGGCGAACAGCGCGTCGCGCGTCTGCTTGTTCTCCAGATAGGACTCGGCGATAAAGAACTGGGACAGCGGCGCGAAGAAGTTGGCGGGGTCGCGGTCTATCACCGCCTGGAAGTTGGACCGGGCGCTGGGGTAATCCTTCATGTTGAACTGCGACGCGCCGATGCGGAAAACGGCGGCGCTGTGGAGCTTTGAATGCGGATATTTTTTCAGGAAATCCTGGTACTTGGAAATGGCTCCGTCGAAATCGCGCGCGTGAAAGAAAGAATCTGCGGCCAGGAATTCCGCCTCTTCGCGGAAATCGGCTTCGGGAAAATCCGCCAGCAGCTTCTGGAAAGTGGCGGCGGCCACGTAAGTGCGGCCCTCGTAAAGGTAGGCCTTGCCCAGGAAAAAGCGGGCCTCCGGGGTATTCAGCTGGGAGAAGAGCTTCTGGGCGGCGGGATAATTTTTGCGGTTGAGCTCGATCACGGCCTTGGCGAAGACCACGGCGGGCTCGCGCGAGTACGGCAGCCACGTTTCCTCCAGCCGGAACAGCGTGGCCTGGGCTACCTGGTAGCGCCCCAGGGCGATATTGGAGTAAACCACGCCCAGCAGGCTTTCAGGGACAATGTAGCTTTTCGGGTATTTATCCTCCACCGCGAGGAATTCTTTGAGCGCCCGCTCCCAGTTCCCGCTGTTGTAATAGGCCTCGGCCAGGCGGTACCGGGCCGAGGCTTCCAGCCCGCTCTTGCTCCCGTCGTCGGCCACCGCATCAAAATCGGCGGCCGCCAGTTTCAGTTCGGCCAGCGCCGCCGCGTTAGCCCCCACCATGCCCCTGGCCTCGGAGATAAGTTTGGAATTTTTCTCCTGGCGCAGGATCTCCAGCCCTTTCTCCATGTGAGCGGAGCCCTGCATAAAGACGGCGTCGGGCCCGCGCCGGCTCTTGGGATACTGCTTGAGGAACTTTTTAAAGGCCTCCACCACCGCGGAGCGGTCGGTGGCGGTTTCATAGAGTACGGCCAGGCTCTGGAAAGACGCTTCGTCCTCGCTGAGCTGCGAAGCCTGGAACTGCGCCGCCGCGGGCCGGGCGCAGGCCGGCAGCAGCGCCAGCAGCAGAAAAAGCGCCGCCTTTTTCTCAGGCATACACCCCGGTAAGCAGCCGCTGGGACACTTCCCCTTTCAGTTTTTCCAGCAGCTCGCCGGTATTCACGCCGAAAACGCTTTTTCCCCCGCGCAGGCGCAGGGTCACCGTGCCGGCTTCACGCTCTTTTTTGCCCACTACCACGAGGTAAGGGATCTTCTCCATGGAGGCGTCGCGCACCTTGGCGTTGAGCGTGCTGTGCCCCAGGTCCGCGGCCACGCGCAGCCCTGCGGCCTTAAGCTTGGCTTCTATCTCACGGGCATAGGCTTCATCGTCCTGGCTGATATTGATGACCTTCGCCTGCACCGGGGCCAGCCACAGCGGGAAGTTGCCGGCGTAATGCTCTATCAGCACGCCGAAGAAACGCTCCAGCGAACCCATCAGCGCGCGGTGCACCATGTACGGGCGGTGCTTCGCCCCGTCGGCGCCGGTGTAGTCCATATTGAAGCGCTCCGGCTCGTTGAAGTCGAACTGGATGGTGCTCATCTGCCATTCGCGGCCGATGCTGTCCTTAACTTTCAGGTCTATCTTGGGGCCGTAGAAAGCGCCGCCGCCCTCGTCGAGCTCCACCGGCACGCCTTCCTTGTCGGCGGCCGCGCGCAGGCTCTTCTGCGCCTCCTCCCAGCGCGCGGGGTCGCCCACGGCGCCCGCGGGCCTGGTGGCCAGGTAAGCCTTTATGTCTTTAAGGCCGAAGGTCTTCAGGATATTCATGCTGAAGCGCAGCACCTCGATGGTCTCCGCCTCGATCTGCTCGGGCGTGCAGATGATATGCGCGTCGTCCTGGGTGAATCCCCGCACGCGCATCAGGCCGTGCAGCACGCCGGCTTTCTCGAAGCGGTACACCGTGCCCAGCTCCGCCCAGCGCAGCGGCAGGTCGCGGTAGGAGCGGCTCCGGCTCTGGTAGATCTCGATATGGAAAGGGCAGTTCATCGGCTTGGCGTAATACTCGATGCCGTCGATGTCCATCGGGGCGTACATGGAATCCTTGTAGAAGCCCAGGTGGCCGGAGGTCTCCCACAGGCCGGCGCGGCCGATATGCGGCGTGTTCACCAGGTCGTAGCCGCCCTTGAAATGCTCGTCCTTCCAGTAGGTCTCGATCTCGTGGCGGATGCGCGCGCCGTTGGGATGCCACAGCACCAGGCCGGGGCCGACGGTCTCGTTGATGCTGAACAGGTCCAGCTGTTTGCCGAGCTTCCGGTGGTCGCGCCGGGCGGCCTCTTCCTGCTGCTTGAGATAGGCGTTAAGCTCGTCGGGCGTCTGGAAAGCCACGGCGTAGATGCGCTGCAGCATCGGGTTCTTCTCGCTGCCGCGCCAGTAGGCGCCGGCTATGGAGACGAGTTTGAAGGCCTTGAGTTTGCCGGTATGCTCCACATGCGGCCCCTTGCACAGGTCCTCGAAGGGGCCGTTGCGGTAAATGCTGATGACGCTGCCTTCGGGCAGGTCGTTGATCAGTTCCACCTTGTATTTCTCGCCCTTGGCGGCGAAGCGGGCGAGCGCCTCGGCGCGCGGCAGTTCCGTGCGCTCGAATTTCTGGGCGCCGCCCAGGATCTGCTTCATCTTTTTTTCTATCACCGGCAGGTCTTCCGGGACGAAGCGGTGCTCGAGGTCGAAGTCGTAATAGAAACCGTTGTCGATGGCCGGCCCGATCCCGAATTTCACGCCGGGAAAAAGTTCCGCCACCGCCTGCGCCATGACGTGGGCCAGGGAATGCCGCATCGTGTGTAGTATTTCCGCGTTGTTGTCGTCTGCCATATTCACCTTTATAAACCGCCGCCGCGCTTTGTGATCTTGCCTAAAAAAAAACCGCCAGCCCGGGCGGTTTCCCGCGCCTGCCGGCGGCCTGCTCTAACGGGCGCTGATGTTTCCCGCAAACTGCCTAAAACTGGTGCCCAGTACAGGGATCGAACCTGTGACCTTTCCCATGTCAAGGGAACGCGCTACCGCTGCGCCAACTGGGCCAAAACCGAACTGCCGCACAACTATCTCATACTTGCCCAGGGTGCTACCGCTGCGCCAACTGGGCCTCTGCCTGCTACGCTAATATTATATCAAAAAGATAACTTTATAGTTATCTCTTATAAGGGTACCTGGCCTCTATCACGGAGCGCAGGCCGCCCCTGGGCGTAAAATCTCCCGTGACCGTGCAGGATTTGGGCTTTACGGACTTTACCACGTCGTCCAGCACCCGGTTGGCGATATTCTCCATAAAGATGCCGCAGTTGCGGTACTGCAGGAAGTAATACTTCAGGGACTTGAGTTCCAGGCAGAGCCGGCCCGGCACGTACTCTATGGTCACCGTGCCGAAATCCGGCAGGCCGGTCTTGGGGCAGACGGAGGTGAATTCCGGATGGACTATTTTGATCGTGTAATCCCTTTTGTACTGGTTCTCCCACGCCTCTATCTCCGGCAGTTTTATATTTTTTACGCTTTGCGCCTGCCCCGACGTATAGCCGAAAGATGTTGAAGTATTTTTCATTATGCAGCTCCTGTTATATTTTCATCTGCTTAAGCCTGAGCGAATTCATGATCACGGAAAGCGAGCTCAGCGCCATAGCGGCGCCCGCGTAATGCGGAGGGAGCAGCAGGCCCCGCCAGGGATAAAAGGCCCCGGCGGCCAGCGGGATCAGGACAATGTTATAGATAAAAGCCCAGGCCAGGTTCTGGACGATTATTTTCCTTATCGCCTTTGAAACCTTGATGGCGCCGACGACCGCCCCCAGGTCGTTATGCATCAGCGTAATATCGCTGGCCTCCGCTGACACGTCGGTGCCGGAACGCATGGAAATGCCTATATCCGCCTCCGACAGGGCCGGGGCGTCGTTAAAGCCGTCGCCCACCATCACCGTCTTTTTGCCCAGCGCCTTGTAGCGCATGACCAGGCTCCGTTTTTCCTCCGGCAGCACCCCGGCGTGAAAAGTCTTTATCCCGGCGAATTCCGCCACCGCGGCTACGACCGCCTGCCGGTCCCCTGACGCCAGCACGGGGTCGATACGCATGGCCCGGAGCTCCGCCACGATAGCGGGAGCTTGCGCGCGCACCGTATCGGTAAGCCGGGCAAAGCCCTTATATTCCCCCTCCAGCGCCAGCAGCAGCATGGCGTCGCTGGCCTTCTCCACTTCGGCGCGGACGCTGTCGGGCACGGGGATGCCGAGTTCGGTCAGCCAGTGAAGGCTGCCGGCGGTAATTTCCCCGCTGTCCACCCTCGCCTTGACGCCTTTCCCGGGGAACGCTTCAAACGCGGTCACTGCGGCCGGGCTGACGCCGGCGTGGGTCGTGGGCGACCTCGACAGCCTTTCGGCG
>DAOPZW010000050.1:0-17516 GCA_035353595.1 Elusimicrobiales bacterium
GGTCCGGGCTGAACCAGCTGCCGATATTGCCGATGATGCCGCCGGTGTAGATCAGGTCGCCGCTTTCAATGCCGTCGGCAGCCGAAGGGACCAGGCCGGCGGCGGTGAAGTCCTGCCCCAGTTCTTCGAGCATTTCGAAAGCCGCGGCGCGCACATAGCCCGCGGCGCCGGCGTCGGACGCCACGGCGCGCAGGTAGGGAGCGGCGTAGGGATTAGCGGCCAGCTTGCCCATGCTCACCAGCAGGTTCATTTTTATTACGTCGTCAGATTCCGCGTAAAACTTTTCGAGATGCGTCATAACCTGCGGGGAGCCGATCTCTCCCAGCGCCCAGATGGAATTGATGGCTTTCAGGCGCGCTTTCAGATTGTCCTCGTAGGGGCCTTTCGCCCGGGAGGCTGCGAGATAACTCTCCACATTGGACAGCAGGGCGCCTGTGGCGGTTTCGTTCTTTGTTTCTCCGGCGGCCTGGATGCCTTCCAGGCTGGTCAGCGAGGCGCTGACGAGCTCCGGCGGAACGTTCCCTTGTTCCTCTGCCGAGGCTTGCGCGGAAATTGCGAATGAGAACAGGGCGGCGGTCAGCGTGAGCGTTTTGAATGTGTGGTTCATTGCATATATTCTACCCTGCCATAGGAAAACGGCAAGGCGCCAAGGGCCCAGGCGCGGCAATGGAAAATGGCAGGGACCCGGTGGGCCCTTGGGGCAGGCTTCGGACCGGTCAGTCGCGCTTAAGCGTGAATACCGGTATTTCAGGAGGGGCCAGCCAGCGCAAGGGGGGACCCCAGGTTCCGGCGCCGGAGGTTACATAGAAAAAACTGTTCTTTAGGCGGTAGAGCCCGTAGAAATATTTATAGAAGAGCCGCGTGAAGATATGGAACGGGAAGATCTGGCCCCGGTGCGTATGGCCGGAGAGCACCAGGTAGTCGCCGGTATCGGCCATCATGCGGTAATAGAGCGGCTGGTGGGACATTACCAGGGCGGGTTTCCCGTTGCTGAATTTTTTCAGCAGCTTTTCCACGTCCGCCTCCGAAGCGTTCTCCGTATGGATGTCGCCGAGGCCGATCAGCCGCAGGTCCGGCGTGTCGGCCGTCTCGTTGACCAGCGGCCTGATCCCGAAGGCTTTATAACAGCCCATGGCTTTTTCAAGCCCGTAATAATACTCGTGGTTGCCCGGCACGCCGAAGATGCCGTGGCGGCTTTTGAGCTTGGCGGTCAGCGCGGCCAGCTTTTCCTGGCAGGCTATGCCGGGGTCGATCAGGTCGCCGGTCACCAGCACCAGGTCCGGCCGGACCAAGTTTATCTCTTCCACCATCACCGCGAACTCCCGCAGTTTCCAGGCGGAATCTATGTGCATGTCGGAGATCTGGACTATCTTGTAGCCCTCCAGGCCGGGAGGCAGGCCCTTAAGTTGCAGGGTTATTTCCCTGAGCGCGGGCGCCTTGAGCCCCCAGAACAAAGACCAGGCAAAGACCAGGGCGAGCGCCCCCAGGGCCGCGGGTCCCTGCCGCAGCGGGGCAAGAAAATCAGCGCGGCGCAGCAGCGGGAAGGCCAGGTCGGAACAGGCGAAGACGAAAGCAGCGAGCAGGATAAGCCCCATCCAGACATAGCCGGCGGTATAGAGGAATTCCAGCGCCGGGTTATGCCACTGCCGCTTCAGGTACATGGTAAAAGGGGCGAAAAAAGCCGCCAGCAAAAAAGCGGCGCGCAGCCAGGCGGCCGCGGCGGCGGATAAAGCGAAATTTTTAGCGAGCCAGCGGGCGGCGTAAAAATGCAGGCCGAGATAGGACGCTATCAGCGCGAGGAAGACCGGCAGGAAATGGTGCTGTTTCATCGGGAAGCCTTACGGGGAAGCTTAATAATTGCTCCAGGGCGCCGCGCCCGAGTCCGCATGTCCGCAATTTACGGCGAGCCTGCCCCAGGCGGGATCGGCGGCATTGTTCAGATACGCCCAGCCGCCTGCGTCGGTAATGAGGGCCGCCGGACCGGTCCCGGGGGCGATGGCGTTGCTGTCGGGGTGCCCGGCGCCGGGCAGTTTGGCGGGGGGGATCAGCGGCAGGTATTTCCCGTTCGTGGTCAGCACGGCCAGATCGTCGACCGGATAACGGCCTTCGTTGTCCGAGTAATAAACCGACAGCGCGGTGCGGATGGTGGCCAGCGCGCCCTTGGTCGAGCCCTCTTTGGATTTATCCACCAGGCTGGCGAATTTTGGGATGGCGATGGCCGCCAGGATGCCGATGATGGCTACCACTATCATCAATTCTATGAGCGTGAACGCTTTGCGTGTTATCATATTTTTCCGGAAACCGCAGCTTGTTTAAGGTCCCTGTAAAAATCCCCGCCTTTGTCGTCCACCAGGATGAACGCCGGGAAATCCTCCACTTCTATGGCCCACACCGCTTCCATGCCCAGTTCCGGGTAGTCCAGCGTTTCCACTTTTTTTATATTGCGCTCTGCCAGCAGCGCGGCCGGACCGCCGGGAGACCCGAGGTAGAAGCCGCCGTTCTTTTTGCAGGCGTCGGTTACGGCCTGCGAGCGGTTGCCTTTGGCTATCATTATCAGGGAGGCGCCTTTCGCCTGCAGCAGTTCGACGTAGGGATCCATGCGGCCGGCCGTGGTGGGCCCGAAGGAACCCGAGGGCTTGCCTTCGGGCCGCTTGGCCGGGCCGGCGTAATAAACGGGGTGTTCTTTCAGGTAGGCGGGCAAGTCCCCGCCTTTATCCAGCAGCTCTTTGAAGCGGGCGTGGGCCAGGTCCCGGGCCACTACGATGCGGCCGCTGAGCGACAGCCTGGTCCCCAGCGGGTGCTTCGAAAGCTCCTGCAAAATTTCTTCCATGGGCCGGTTGAGGTTCACGCTTACGCAGCCGGAGCAGGAGGAGAAGCGCGCCCGGATCTCTTTGGGGATGAGGCTGCCGGGGTCGCGGTCCAGTTCTTCCAGCCAGGTTCCGTCCTTGTCGATGCGGGCCAGGATGTTCCTGTCCGCGGAGCAGGAGACCCCCATGCCTATGGGGGCCGAGGCCCCGTGGCGCGGCAGGCGCACCACCCGCACGTCGTGCGCGAAGTATTTGCCGCCGAACTGCGCGCCGTAGCCCGGCCGGCGCGAGGCCGCCAGCAGTTCGGCTTCCAGCCCTTTGTCGCGGAAAGCGCGGCCCGTAGCGCCGGGGTTGTCCGGCAGGCCGTCGAGGCAGCCGGCGGAGGCCAGCTTCACGGTCTTCAGGCACATTTCGGCGGACGTGCCGCCTATTACGAAAGCCACGTGGTAGGGCGGGCAGGCGGCGGTGCCCAGGGACTGCATCTTCCCGACCAGGAAGGGCTTGAGCTTGTCCGGGGCCAGCGTGGCTTTGGTTTCCTGGAAAAGCATGGTCTTGTTGGCCGAGCCGCCGCCCTTGGCTACGAACAAAAATTCGTAAGCCATGCCGGGCCTGGAATAGATGTCTATCTGCGCCGGTAAATTGTCGCCCGAATTCTTTTCACGGTACATGTCCAGGGCCAGCGTCTGGGAGTAGCGCAGGTTCTCCGCGGCGTAGGTTTCCCGGATGCCTTCGCTGAGCAGCGCTTCGTCGTCGGCGCGGGTCCACACCTGCTCCCCTTTTTTCGCCACCACGGTGGCGGTGCCGGTGTCCTGGCAGAAGGGCAGTTCGAAGCCGGCGGAGATGGCGGCGTTGTCGAGCAGGCAGAAGGCCAGGAATTTGTCGTTCTCCGACGCTTCGGGATCGGAGAAAATAGAGGCCACCTGCTCGTTATGCCTGCGGCGCAGCAGGAACGAAACTTCGCGCAGCGCCTCGCGGGCGAGGTCTTTCAGGACGCCGGGCGCGACTTCCAGTATTTCCCTGTCCACCGCTTTTATCGTTTTAACGCCCTCGGCGGAGACCAGCCGGAACTTCGCCTCCGGGTGTTCCAGTTCGAAAAGTTCCCGGTAGGTGAAGGCTTGGGTCGGTTCGTTCATAAATGCCGCCTCAGTATAATTTAACGCCGCAATCAGCGCAGATGATCCTGTTGGGGAACACTTCCAGCGGTACGTCCGGGCTGCCGCTCAGGTATTTTTCCAGGATCTCGAATTTAAGGAGGTCGTCCTCGTCTTTGGACGAAAAAGCGTTGCGCGCGGCGATCTTATTCTGGGCGGCGTCATAGACCAGCACCTGCAGTTCCGCGTCGGTGGTGAACTGGAACTTCTTTTCGGTCCCGCCGGCGATCAGGTAGGACTGCATTTCCCTGCCCTTTAAGGACTCCGCGAACTGCCGGGACGTGAACGTGAACCAGTCCCGGCCCTTGTGGTAGGTGAGCTGGGGGAAGTAGGAGGTGGCCCAGAGCTTCTGCTTGCTCAGGTTCTTTACGATGCCGTTGAAGGAGATCCTGGCGTTTTCAAGGTAGAACGTCAGCTCCACCTCTATGCCGGCTACCGGCTTGCCCGCGGCGCTGAGCACCGTGCCGCTTCTCTTGAGCTGGAAGGTCTTGCCGTATTTCTGCAGCAGGTAGGCCTTGATAGAGGCGGCCTTTTTCCCGGGGGGCAGCGTTTCGGGGGCGGGCGCGGCGTCGGCGGGGTTCCTGGCCTGGACGCTTTTCGCGCCACCGGGGGCGAGCTGCTCCTCCAGGGAGAAATGCAGCGCCCCGGAAGAGTCCAGGATGTTCGGGGTGGCGGTCACCACTATCCTCGGGACCTTGCCCGAGATGAATTTTGCGGAGATGGTGAGCGCCGCCGGAACGACTTTTGTGGTTTTTCCGTATTTGGCCAGGTCTTCGGCGACGGCTTTTTTGTCGTTGGTGGGCAGCGTCCGGTCCGCGCCGAAGCGGGTGCCTTTAAAAAGTTTCATATTGTCGAATTCCGCTACCTGGGTTTCCAGGTAAGCGACGCGCTCGCGGCTGGTGTCGGGGACCAGCACCTTGAACGAAGGAGTGATAACCAGGTATTCTCCGAGGGTTTCCTGGTGGTCTATCCTGACCGAAAGATAGGGCGGCACCTGGATCTTTTCGGCCCTGGGCAGGGAGCCGCAGGCGGCTAGCAGCAGCGCTGCGGGCAGTAATAAAAATACACGGTCGTTCATCATTGTGCTTTTTCGCGGCTCAGGCGCCACTCCGCGGCGCGGGCCGGTCCCGCGCGGGACTGCCCGCCTGGCCGGGTCAGCGCTTTGACGCCAGGTTCGCGAGCAGGAACTCCCTGTTCATGCGGGCGATGTTCGCCACCTTTACGTCCTTGGGACAGACCGCTTCGCATTCGTATTCGTTGGAGCAGTTGCCGAAGCCTTCCCGGTCCATGGCCGCCACCATGCCCAGGGCCCGTTTGGCCCTTTCCGGCCCGCCCTGCGGCAGCAGCGCCAGCTGGGAGATCTTGGCGCCGGTGAAAAGCATGGCCGCGCCGTTGGGGCAGGAGACCACGCAGGCGCCGCAGCCTATGCAGGCGGCGGCGTCCATGGCTTCTTCCGCCTTTTCCTTCTCCACGGGGATGGCGTTGGCGTCGGGGCCGGCGCCTGTATTTACGGAGACAAAGCCCCCGGCGGTGATCAGGCGGTCCAGCGCGCTGCGGTCCACGGCCAGGTCCCTGAGCACCGGGAAAGTCTTCACGCGCCAGGGCTCCACGGTGATCACGTCGCCGTTGCGGAACCGGCGCATGTGCAGCTGGCAGACGGTGGAGTGCTCGTCCGGCCCGTGCACGTCGCCGTTGACCACCAGCCCGCAGTTGCCGCAGATGCCTTCGCGGCAGTCGCTTTCGAAGGTGATGGGGCTTTCGCCTTTAACCAGCAGGCCGTCGTTGAGAATGTCGAGCATTTCAAGGAAGGACATGTCCGGCGAGACGTCGTTCACTTTGTAGGCGACCATTTTGCCCGGCTCGCCGCGGCCGGCCTGCCGCCAGACGCGCACGGTAACGCTGAAATTTTTTGAGTCGTTCATTTTGATCCTCCGGATACGGGCCTGAAAGCTTCGGCAGCTCCGCGTTTATTTGTAGCTGCGCTCCGCCATTTTAATGTGCTCGAACGTGAGCGGTTCCTTGTGCAGCACCGCCGCCTTGTCCTCGCCCTGGTATTCCCAGACCGAGGCGTGGGAGAAGTTCTCGTCGTCGCGCCGCGCTTCCCCTTCGGGGGTGCAGGATTCCTCGCGGAAATGGCCGCCGCAGGATTCCTTCCTTTCCAGCGCGTCGCGCACGAAGAGCTCCGAGAATTCCATGAAGTCCGCCACTTTCATGGCTTTTTCCAGGGGCTGGTTGAAGTCCTTGTCGGACCCCGTAATCGCCACGTTCTGCCAGAACTCTTCGCGGATCTCCGGTATTTTCTTGAGGGCTTTTTTCAGCGTCGCCTCGCTGCGGCCCATGCCTACGTCGTTCCACATCACGCCGCCCAGCTGCCGGTGCAGTTCGGACGGGGCCTTGTGGCCTTTCACCGCGAGCAGGCGGTTGATGCGGTCCTGCACTTCTTTGGCGGAGTCGGCGAATTCCTTGTCGCCGGCGGCCGCGGGCCCGAATTTGCCGGCGGCCAGGTAGCCGCCTACGGTGGCGGGCGCGATGAAGAAGCCGTCGGCCAGCCCCTGCATCAGCGCGCTGGCGCCCAGCCTGTTGGCGCCGTGGTCGGAGAAATTGGCCTCGCCCAGGGCGAACAGGCCCGGGATGGTGGTCATCAGGTTATAGTCCACCCAGAGGCCGCCCATGGTGTAATGCGGGGCCGGGTAGATGCGCATCGGCGCCTTGTAGCCGTTCTCGTCGGTGATCTGGTAGTACATGTCGAACAGGTTGCCGTATTCGTCCTTGATCTTGTCGGCGCCCTTGCGCTTTATCGCGTCGCGGAAATCCAGGTAGACCGACTGGCCGGTGGGGCCGACTCCGAAGCCGGCGTCCACTACGGTCTTCGCCGCCCGGGAGGCGATGTCGCGCGGCACCAGGTTGCCGAAAGCCGGGTAGCGCCGCTCCAGGAAATAATCGCGCTCCTCTTCCGGGATCTCGTTGGGCGGGCGGCGGTCGCCCTTGGCTTTGGGCACCCAGATGCGGCCGTCGTTCCTGAGGCTCTCGCTCATCAGCGTCAGCTTGCTCTGGTGCTCGCCGGAGCGCGGGATGCAGGTGGGATGGATCTGCGTGAAGCAGGGGTTGGCGAAGCCGGCCCCGCGCTTGTACGCCGCCCAGGCGGCGGAGACGTTGCAGGCGGCGGCGTTGGTGGACAGGTAGAAGGCGTTGGCGTAGCCGCCGGTGCACAGCAGCACGGCGTGGCCGGCGTGGGATTCCAGTTCGCCTGTCAGCAGGTTGCGGACGGTTATGCCGCGGGCGAGCCCGTCCTTGAGCACTACGTCCGTCATTTCGCGGCGGGACAGCACGGTGACCGTGCCGGCGGCCACCTGGCGCATCATGGCGGAATAGGCGCCCAGCAGCAGCTGCTGGCCGGTCTGGCCGCGGGTGTAGAAGGTGCGCGAAACCTGCGCGCCGCCGAAGGAGCGGTTCGACAGCAGTCCGCTGTATTCCCGGCCGAAAGGCACGCCGATGGCCGCGCAGTGGTCGATGATCTGGTTGGAGATCTGCGCCAGTCGGTAGACGTTGGCTTCGCGGGCGCGGTAGTCGCCGCCCTTTACCGTGTCGTGGAAGAGGCGCCAGACGGAGTCCCCGTCGTTGGGGTAGTTCTTCGCGGCGTTGATGCCGCCCTGCGCCGCTATGGAATGCGCCCGACGGGGAGAGTCGTGCAGCGTGAAGACCTTTACGTTGAAGCCCAGCTCGCCCAGCGAAGCCGCCGCCGAGGCGCCGGCCAGGCCGGAGCCCACCACCAGGATGTCGAACTTGCGCCTGTTGTTGGGATTCACGAGCTTCAGGTTGAATTTATGGGAATCCCATTTTTTCTCGATGGGACCGGCTGGTATTTTAGCGTCAAGTTTCATGGTTTCCTCCGGATCTGCGCGGTCTTTACCGTATTATGACCAGCTCTGCGCCCGTTTCCGCCGCTTTCAGGTCGATGCCCATCAGGTAATAGACGGAGATCAGCGCGAAGCCGATCATCGACAGGGCGGTAAGCATGCCGAAAACCTTTATCAGCGGGGTGTATTTGGGGTGGTTGAGGCCCAGGGTCTGGAAGGCGCTCTGCATGCCGTGGCTGAGGTGCAGCGCCAGCGCGGCGGACCCCGCTACGTAGATGGCCACGAACACCGGGCGACGGAAGGCGGAGGTCACCATCTGGTAAAAGCCCATGGAATGGTCCACGAAGCGGAAGGTGAGCAGGTGGTAAAGCAGGTAGGCCAGGATGGCCGCGGCGGTATACAGCATCGTGGCCGAGCCTATGGTGCGGCCGCCCTGCCACTTGCGGGCCTCGTAGCCGCCTGGCGAATTTATGAAATCTTCTATGCGCACCCAGACCCCGGTGGTGATGTGGGCCAGGAACAGCGCGGCCAGGCCCACTTCGAGGAAGGGCGTCACCGGGTTGGCCAGCAGGAAATCCACCCAGCCGTTATACATGGTTTCACCCTTGAAGAGCAGCAGGTTTTCCGCCAGATGCACCAGCATGAACCCGCCCAGCAGCAGGCCGGAAACGGCCATGACGGCCTTTCTGCCGATGGAGGTGAAGATGAAGCGCTTGATGAAGGTTGTATCCATAAGAAATGGCTCCTAAATAAATACGAAAAAACGTGCCCGCCTCCGGACTGCAGGGGCGGCCGGCGCTGATATTTAATAATGTTAAATAATTGCCGCTGCGCAAGGCAAGGTTTATCTGTTTATGGCGGACATCAGCGGAATTAATATCCGCCGGCCCGCCCCGGATGTTGCAAATGCGGGGAAATATAATAGAATAACCTAGCAAGCCAATGAGTTTCGGGAGGTGCCATGTTTAACCGCATATCGATATTTTCGGCGCTGTTCTTCCTTGCCGCGGCCGGCGCGGGCGCTTATGAGAAAATTGAATTTAAGAGCCAGATCCTGAACCCGGGATTCATGAAACTTTCCGCGGTCACCGCGGCGGGCGGCCGGACCTATGTGGCCGACGCCAAAGCCAACTGCGTTTTTATTTTCGACGCGGAAGGAAAGGCCCAGCAGAAAGCGGAAGGCGGCCTTAAGGGCCCGCAGGCCGTTTCTTTCGGAGACGGGCGCCTTTACGTGGCCGACACCGGCAATTCCCGGATAGCCGTGTTCGACGCGGAGGGCAAACCGCTCTGGGCTTTTGCTGGCGTGGGCCAGGCCCCCGGCCAGCTCAGCGGGCCACGCGGCGTCTCCTACGGCCCCGACTCCCGGGTGTACGTTTCCAACACCGGCAATTCCCGCGTGGATGTTTTTAATTCCGACGGCATCTATCTTTACGGCTTCCCCGTGCTCAAGGCGGACGGCGTGACGAAGCTGAACCCCGCGAAGATAGCGGTCAGTTACGACGGCGACGTCTACGTGTCGGACCCGGCCAAGGCGCTGCTGCAGAAGTATGACAGGGTCGGCAAGCTGATCCGGGAGTATCCCTTGGCCAACGACGGCGCCATGCCGGACCTGAACGGCTTTGTTTACACGATAAGTTCCAAAGAGGGCAAGGTGAGGGAGCTCGCCGGCGGCTCCGGCGAAGTTATCGGGACCTTCGGGACCCGGGGCAAAGGAAAGAGCGAATTCAAGAAACTGGCGGATATCGCCATCGACGAAGCCGGCAACCTCCTGCTCTGCGACGAGGAGAACAAGAAAGTGGTGACCATCCGGGTGGAAGGCACCGAGGGCGGCGCCAGGCTCGGGCGCGCGGCCGCGCTGGACCGGTTCACCGTGAAAGGGCCGGCCGCCAAATACCCGTTCAAAGCGGACGCGTTCGCCGTGACCCCTGAAAACGCCATCGTCGCCTACATGCCGGAAACCAAAGAGGTGGTCCTGGCGGAGGGCGAGAACAGGAAGCCGCTGATAAAGAGCGGCCCGCTGCAGGGCCAGGTAAAGAATCCGCGCGGCCTCTTCGTGGACGCCAAGGGCATGATCTACGTGGCCGACAGCGGCAACGACCGCGTGCAGATCTTCAACCCGGACGGCACTTATTCCAACATGTTCGGCGAGAGCGGCTCCGACGAGGGACAGTTCCGGAACCCGGTCTCCGTGACCGTGAATTCCAAGGGCAACATTTATGTGGCGGATAACAAGAATAAAAAAATAAAGGCTTTCAGCCCCGACGGGATGTTCCTTTTCGCCGTCGGGCCGCAGCTCGGGAATCTCACCCTGATGAGCCCCGTGGCCGTGCGCTGCGACGAGAACAAGAACGTCTATGTCCTCGATTCCGTGCTGAAAAAAGTCATCGTGACCGACGCCATGGGCAAATTCCTGCGCGTCTGGGACGACTCCGGCAACCTGCAGGACCCGGCCGCGATGAGCTACGACCAGAAAGGCTTTTTTTACATCCTGGACAAGGGCAGCTTCAACGTGAAGATCTTCGACGTCTCCGGCAAATTCACCGCCAGCTTCTTCGCCAAGGGCCGCGGCGAGCGAGAGCTCTGGACGCCGCAGAACCTGGCTTTCCGCAACGACCGCATCTTCATTTCCGACATGGAGAATTCCCGGATAGTTTCCTTCGATATCAGCTACCTGCCCGAGGCGCCCGCGGAGCTGAAGGCCGAGGCCGGCAAAACCGGGGTGGACCTGGCCTGGACCGCCAACAAGAACGCCTGGACCGGCGGGTTCAAGGTTTACCGGTCGGCCGGGGCTGACGGCGAGATCAAGGAAGCCGGCGCCGCGAAGGAGATGAAGTTCAGCGATGACGCGCTGGAGTCCGGCACCACTTACTTCTACTATGTAGCCGGGGTTTCGGTGACCGGCGTGCGCGGCGCCCTGTCCGCCGCGGCGGAAGTGTATTTTAAGGGGCCCGAGGCTGCCGCCGCGAAAGCGGCCGCGAAGCCCGCCGAGAACAAGAACCTGGCACCGGTGGAGATCCTGGCCGGGGGGTCGCTCAATTACATCTTCTCCTCCAATTACAAGTATTACATGAAGAACCCGATCGGCAAGATCACCATCCGCAACAATACCGACAGCGCCTTCAGCAACCTCAAGGTGTCCGTGGATATGAAAGATTTCATGGATTATCCCACGGATACGCCGGTCGCGGAAATCAAAGCCAAAGAAAAGGTGGACGTGGACCTGATGGCCACGCTCAACAACAAGATCCTCACCATCAACGAGGATACGCCCATACAGTGCCGCCTGACCCTGACCTATTACCAGGACGGGGCGGAAAAGACCGTCTCGCTGAACCAGCCGATCAAGGTGCTTTCCAAGAACGCCATCGTCTGGGACGATTCGTCCCGCCTCGCCAACTTCATCACGGTCAACGATACGCCCGTCAAGGCGCTCAAATCGGCCATGATGACGGGGAAGGAAGAGTACCTGAAAAAAGCCGACTTCATGAACGATACGCTGGTGCAGGCGCTGATGATCTGGGAAGGCCTGGGCGAGCTGGGCATAAATTACCAGCCGGACCCGGTGAGCCCTTTCTCGGCGAAGAAATCCACGGGCATGGCGGAGATGCCGCTGGATACCGTGCAGTTCCCGCGGCAGACCATCAAGCTCAAGAGCGGCGACTGCGACGACCTGACCGCGCTGTACGCCTCGCTGTTCACGGCCGCGGGCCTGCCGACGGCGATCCTGGACTTCCCCGGCCACATCGCGCTCATGGTGGATACCCGGGAAAAAGACGCCAAGAACGTGGGCATCCCGGAAGAGTACCTGATAAAATACAACGACACCTGGTGGGTGGGCGTAGAGGGCACGATGACCGGCAAGAACTTCTACGACGGCGTGAAGCATGAGGCCGACCTCTACAAGAACATGGCCGCCGAGGTGAAAGTTATCGATATCGGCGCGGCCCAGAAGCAGTTCGAACCCGTCACGCTGCCGGAGACGGAATACGAGGGTAAACTGGACATGGGCGTGTACGGAAAGCGGGTGGCGGACGCCATCGACGCCATGCGCACCACGCGCTACGAGTATTTCAAGAAGTACTACGGGCAGATACTCCTCAACATCCCCGACGACGTGGACGCCAACCTGAACCTCGGGATCCTCGAGGGGCA
The DNA here is from genome assembly GCA_035353595.1 of Elusimicrobiales bacterium. Lineage (GTDB taxonomy): Bacteria > Elusimicrobiota > Elusimicrobia > Elusimicrobiales > UBA9959 > UBA9959. Next base: position 11,968 of record DAOPZW010000050.1, read on the forward strand.
GTACGACAAGGACGCCGCCGCCGGGGAATATTTCGGCAAAGTGCTGCAGAAAGAGCCCGGCAATGCGGCCGCGCTGAACAATATGGGCAACCTGGCCTTCAAGGCGGCGAAGTATGACGAGGCCCGGGATTATTTCCTCAAGGCGGCCAAGGCCGACCCTTTCGACGCGGACATCTGGCTCAACCTCGCGCGCGTGGCCGACAAGCAGGGTAAGAAGGACGACGTGCAGACTTTCACCGAGAAGGCCGCCAGGATAGATCCCGGCGCCAAGAGCACCGGCGACAAGCTGCTTAACTGAGGGCCGGAGGGAGCTTAAAGGAGCAGATCATGAAAAAAATACTTTTAGCGCTTACGCTTATCTTCTCCGTCAACGCCGTGTACGCGGCGGAGGCCGGCTGGTACGAGACCCTGCTGAGGGGGCTCAAGACCAAGGTGCAGAAAAAACTGGAATCCAAGAACAGGGTAACGGCCGTGGCCGCGGTGCGCGGCGCCAAGCAGGGCGGCGATCCCCGCGCCCTCTACTGGAAAGGCGGGGTTTCCGACGCGGCCCAGAAAAAGCTGGATGCCGAGCGCAAGGCGCTGGCGGACGCCGTGCAGTTCGCGGTGGACGGGGATAACAAGGCGGCTAAAGAGGCGCTGGAAAAATTCATCAGGGACAATGCGGACAGCTTTTACCTGCCCGACGCCAAGGAAGCCCTGGGGAAGCTGCCTGTCGAAACCCCCGCCCCCGCGGCGGCGCCTGAAACCGCCGTCCCCTGACGCCGGCGGGAAAACAAGCAGGTTTCAGGCGGCCCTCCGCCGCCTGCCCCCGCCCCTGGCCTTCGCTGCGCGGATCCTTTCCCGGGCCATAAGGACGCCCATCGCTTCCTCGTAAGACGCCCGCGCCAGCCCGAGATCCGTTGCGCTCAGGCCGGAATAATACGGGCGGGCGGGCGCCCGCAGGGCTTTCAGTTCGCCCGGCCCGAATACCTCGAGATAATTCTTTTCCACGCCGTAGCAGCGCCCCGAGTAGACGCACGAGGCGCAGGCCGCGACTTTTACCCTGTCTTTATAGGAGACGTCCCAGCTCGCCACATCCTGGCCGTCAGGGTGCAGGCAGAGGTAGCCTTCGGCCTCCGAAGGGGCCTGGTTGAAATCTATTATGCGGGTCTCATAGTTCTTCATTACGCAGGGGGCCATATGTTCAACGAACGGGGGGTACAATCCGTTCTTTATGCAATAACGGGTCATGGCCTTTATTCCCGGCGCGCAGGCGGCCATGGAAACTTTCAGCTCGGCTATATCGGGGTTGTCCCGGCACAGCAGCGAATTGATGTTCCCCTGGAATTTAAGGTGCTGCAGCGTGAACATCTTTATCCCGTAACCGGAGCAGAAGCCGGCGTAGCCGCAAAGGTCTTTGTAATTCAGGCGGTTGAGCACGCACACCGCGAAAACCGGCACAGCCAGCGCGGAAAGGTTCTCAAGGGCTTTCAGAAGAAGGGGAAAGCCGCCCCGGCTGCGGGTAAGCCGCTCGAAGACGCCGGGCAGGCGGGAAGGAATATTCAGGTTCACGGCGCTGATCCCGGAGTCCGCGAGCCTTTTTGCGTAGGCCGGGTCGGCCAGGCGGATGCCGTTGGAAAAAAGCAGGATCATCCTGTAGCCGAGCTTTTTCGCGAACCGCACCGTTCTTTCCAGGTCCTTGTTCAGGGTGGGCTCTCCGCCCAGCAGGGACAGCGATCTGGCCCCCTTGGCGTAAGCGGAGTACAGTTTTTTGCAGATCTCGGCATAAGGCAGCGGCGCGTTAAAAGCGGCCCTGTCGCGCTTCTCTACAAAGCAGAACCGGCACGCGCGGTTGCAGGCGTAGCCGAGGTAAAGCTCGTAACTCTGCAGCCCGCCGGCGGCGGGGCCCTTGCTGGCGGACCGGGGCTGTTTGCTCATGCTCGTTATCATACCAAAAGAGGGAGAATTTTATAAATTAAAAAAGCCCGCCCGGGGGGCGGGAAGCGCCGCCGGGCGGAGGACGGAGGATGGATTTTGCGGCGGTCCCGCCGCGGTCCCGGGTTTTAACGCTGCGCCGGGGCGGCGGTATCCCGGGCGAAAGAATAAGGCCGCGACTGGACGATGTAGATCGTCTCTCCGATGACCAGCCACTCGATGTCCTGCGGGATGCCGTTGAACTTTTTCTCGATCTCAAGCCCGGCTTTTCCCAGGCGCTCCGCCAGTTCTTTGGCCAGGACCGGTTTCGCGTCCGGGACGGTGGATTCCGTTACCCCGCCTTTTTCCGCGAAGCGCAGCATCCTGTCGTCCATGGAAGGGTTGTCCGTGTATACGCGCCCGTCCGCGCAGTAAAATATGCGCTCGGGCTCGGCGTGCCCTTCCACTACCCTTATCCCCAGGCCTTTTTTTGCGCCGATCCCGACGCAGCCCTGGCGGGCGCCGGGCAGGTCGCTACTGGTGAACATTACCCCGGCCGCGTCGGCGTCCTTGCCTTCCTGTATCAGGACCGCGGGCATCGCCGTCTTGTGGTCGATCCCCGCTATTTCCCGCGCGTCGAAAGCCCTGTCGTTCCAGATGGAGGCCCATACTTTTTTAACGGCTTCCAGCACTTCCTCCGGGGCCACCACGTTGGGCACCGTGGTGTATAACCCCGCGCCGCTGAAGCCCGCAAGGTCTTCCGAATTGGTAGTGCTGCGCGCAAAGACTCCTTTGCCTTTGAAATCCGAGGCCAGCTTTGCGCGTATGGCGCCGGCTAATCCGGGGTTCATTTTCCCGGTCTCTATGCGTTTTCTCAGGCCGGCCAGGCGCTGCGCCCGCAAAACCGGGTCCTGGTAAATCGCCTTGTCGGCCAGGAGTTCCGCTATCAGGTCTCCCAGGTCGTTTTCCCTGATGAACTGGGCGTAATAATAGAACGGGATGGTGAAACCGTGCGGCACTTTGATCCCGGGAATGGCGAAGGTAGTCACCTGCCCCAGATTGCTGGACTTTGCCCCGAACCGGGGAATGTCCGAGGCGGACTGGTTCTCCAGGTCGGTCAGCCCGGTCCATTCGAGGTCCGCGAACAGGGGGCGTTTGATGCGCCCGAGCCGCGCCTTCATGTATTTTTCCGTGTCCTCCGGGCTGGCCAGCGTCACGGAGAAAGTGTCCCGCAGCACCTCGAACCTTACGTCCCGGCCCTCTAAGCCTTTGAAATATTCTTCGGCGGCCGGCAGAAAAAAAGCCGGAGTGCCCAGGGTCCTGGCGAGTATGCAGGCATGGGAAAAAGCGCTGGCCACCTCGCTGGTCACGAAGCCGGCCACGCCGGCTGAAAGATAGATCGGCACTTCTTTCAGCACATAGATAGCCCCGGTTTTTATGGGGCCGGGAAGTTTGTCGGCTAAATGCATTTTCCCGTAGGAAACGCCTTCGCTGAGCATCTGGTAGCCGGGGGCGGGCTTCTGAAGCCGGGTGGCGTAAAAGGGGATGGTCGTAGCGTCCCGCATTAATAAATGACCTTCCGAAAGCGGATTGAATTTTATGCAGGTCTTATAGAAGGTCCTGGTCACCGCCTCATACAGTTCCGTCACCAGCGCCGGATTCAGGTAGTCGTCCTCCCAGAGTTCCAGGGTCAGGCAGTCTTTCCTGCCGATCAGGAATCCCGAGAGAAAGCGGCGCGTGTCGCTCTCCGTGTTGTCTATAAAAAGAAGCCCTTTGTCCAGGGAAAGCAACTGCGTGTTTATGAAGTCCATGTGCAGCGGGTAAGAGGCGGGATTTATGTAGTATATGTCGGCGTTCTTCCTGTCCAGCAGTACCATCGTCATGGGCAGCCCCGGTGAAGTTGCGAAGAAGGAGGGGGCTGTTACCGCGGCAAAGTCCGCCGGCGAGTTGATCTGCCTGAGATGCGGGGCCGAGCTGAGGGCGGTGGCGCTGCAGAGGATAAAGAGGGCGGAAAAGAATATCGTTTTCACGGTGCTTTGCTCCTGGCCGGGGTGTTGCGGATGATGTTGAGCATCTCGTCGCGTATTTTGTGACATCCGGCGGGGCTGCGGGTGTGTACCGCCGTGCATACTTCCGAGCCTTCGCAGTCAGCCGGGTCTTTGCTCTTCAGCGAAATAATTACATGCAGAAGTTCCAGGCATTCGGACCTGGAGGATTTGACCGTTAAGAGGGCGCAGGTCCGGGCGTCGGGATATATTTTTGTGCGGCACGCGAATTCCAGGTAGACGGGGTCCAGTTCAAGGAACGGGGATTTCAGATCGCTGCAGACCGGGGAATAATATGAGCGGTAGGCGTTGAAAAAGGCGGAGCATTGCGCTTCGCTCATCCCCTCGGGGAAGACCGCCTGGCAGTGTTTGAGGGCTTGCGGCTGGTCTCCGCGGATGCTGGCGTCGATAAAATAATAGAGTTCTTTGTTTTTCAGGCTTTCTTTGGTTACGCTGTTCCAGAGTTTGCTGTGCGGCAGTTCCCCCAGCGGCCTGCCGCCTAAGTTCAGGCAGGTCAAATAGGCCGTCGCCAGGCGGGTTACTTCCTTATGATCGTCTTTATAAAGACGGAAGTAGTCCGGCCTGGATAAGGCGTCGCAAAAATCGGTTTCTCCCGCGCAAAAATCCACGTCCTGCGCAGCGCGGCAGGCAGGGGGAAAAAGAAGGCCGCCTGTGCAGACAGCAAACGCGAACAGCAGCGGGAGCTTCCCGTTCCCTGCCATGGACCGAAGATTTGCGGTGAGCATAAAGTGCCTTGTCTTAAGTTGCCGTTAAGCGGCTTTTTTCTCTTCAGGCCGGAGCTTGCCGGAATACGATTCCTGCCTCAATAATACAAAAATAACGGTTTGCTTCCGCAGCGCGGTGCCGGGCGCTGTTCTTTGTCAGGCGGCCAGCAGCCGTTCCGCCTCTTCGGTGAGGGAGTTGAGCACGCCTTCCAATTCGGCGGCCTTGGCGGCTATGTCGTCGCCTTCGGCCACGAAGAAGGGCGGGCCGTACACGGCCTGCATGCGGCCGAAGGGCAGCGGGAACTGGTACTTGTCCCAGTTGCGCAGCACGATCTTTTTGGAGAAAGCCGCCGCGCAGGGCAGCACCGGGAGGCCGGTCTTCTGCGCTATGTAGACGGCTCCGGGCTGCACTTTGAAGACCGGGCCTTTGGGCCCGTCGGGGGTTATGGCCAGCGAGGTCCCGGCGCGCCCGGCGCGGATCAGCGCGCGCAGCGAGCTGGAACCGCCGGTGGTGGTGGAGCCGCGTATCAGCGCGAAGCCGAACAGGCGCAGGATGCGCGCCATGTATTCCCCGTCCTTGCTCAGGCTGACCAGCCCGGCCAGGCCGCGGTTGCGCTGCAGGTAGATCATCAGCACTTCCTGGCGGTGCCAGATGGCGTAGATGGCGGGCTTGGCGTAAAACGCCTCGCCTTTGACGTTTATGCGGGAGGTGAGGGCCAGCATCCAGACGTAAAGCCGCGCGAGGCGCGGCAGAATTGCGTGGGGCAGGGAGCCCTCGTAGTGCAGCTCGTTCATTTGAAGGAGTCTTCGCCTTCGGCGCCCAGGACGGTGATGCCGGTCTCGGCGGCGGCGGCCAGGAACTCTTCCATGCCGAGGATCAGCGTTT
>DAOPZW010000051.1:0-17428 GCA_035353595.1 Elusimicrobiales bacterium
GGCCATCGCGCTGATGCTTGAAACGGTAGCCAAGCAGCCCGACGAGATCTTAAAGAGCGAATGGGTCAAATCATTGTCCTCCCGCTTCGGCGTGGAGGAAGAGTCCGTCCTCAGGCAGCTCAGGAAAGCGGGCGCCTCCGGCCCCCGGCCCGCCCCGGCCCGCGCCGCGGCGCCGCCCCCGGTCAACGACATGCCGGCCATAGAGCGCGGCTTCCTGCAGCTGCTGCTCAGGGACCCGGCGCTGGCGGCCACGGCGCACGGCCTCAAGCCGGAAGATTTCTCCAGCCCCCTCTCCCGCAAATTTTTCGCGGCCCTCTGCGGTATGCCGGCGGAGTCCGGGGCCGCCGCCGCCACCAGGCTGGCGGAACTGTTCCCCGGGGACGCGCCGCTGATAATGGAACTGGCCGTGTCGGACCCGGGCGGAGCGGATGACGCGACGCAGAACGCCGCCGGCGCGATACGCCGGATAAAGCGTTCCGCCATGGAGCGCTACCTCAAAGAATTGAAAAGCTCGGGGCAGATGACGCCGGAGCAGCTGCAGGAATACAGCACCCTGATGTCCGCGCTGAAATCGTCGGACAAGGATTTATAAAAAGCGGTCAACATAGGAGATCACGATGGCACAGCCTAAAAAAGCTTTACGCGACCTGGTGGAACTGGGCAAGGAACACGGCTACATAACCCTGGAGGAAATGAACCGCTCGCTGACCAACGCCTCCATGTCCAGCGAGGAAATAGACACGCTGATGGGCACGCTGGAGGACCTGGGCATAGAAGTCGTGGACCGCAAGAAATTCAAGCTGGTGGCGGCCGCCGAGCGCGAAGCCTACACCGAGGAATGGAGCGCGACCCCCGACGTCTCCAACTCCATACGCATGTACCTGTCCGAAATGGGCAAGGTCTCGCTGCTGACGCGCGACGAGGAAATAACGCTGGCGCGCAATATCCGCGAGCGCGAGCGCGAGCTGCGCATGCTGGTGCTGGAATCCCCGATCACGATGCGCGAGATCCGCAACTGGGAAACGCTGATCGCGCAGGACGAGATGACCACCAAAGAGCTGATGCCCCGCGGCCGCAAATCCAACCAGGAGCTGTCGGCGATGAAGCGCAAGATGAAGAACATCGCCAGCCTGATCACCCGCTCCGAAAAAGAGATCGCGAAGCTCGAGGAAAGCGCTAAAAAGCCTTCCCTCTCAAATGAGAACCGTAAGAAGATCGCCGCCGTGATCGACAAGAAGCGCAAGGATATCGTAAAGAATATCATCAACCTGAACCTCAACCAGGAGAAGATCAAGCGCCTGACCAACAAGATCAAGAACCTGGCGCACAAGATACGCGAATACCGCCAGGAGCTGGAAAAGTACCAGAAAGTTTACGGCGACCTGGTAAAACTGCAGAGCGACCACGAGCTGGTGGGCCGCGGCCGCATGAAGCCCGCCGCTTTCAAATCCAAGTGGGGATACAACCCGTCCGAGGTGGAAGCTGCGCTCGAGAACATAAAAGCCGTAAAGGAGCGCGAGCACCACCTGGTGCGCACGCTGCCGATAAACCCCGACGACTTCATGGCCCTCAACGACAAGGTCACCTTCCTGGAAGACCAGATCCTGCAGGACAAGCTGAAGGTGATCCGCGCGAACCTCCGCCTCGTGGTCTCCATCGCCAAGAAGCACGTGAACTCCAACCTCGAACTGAGCGACCTGATACAGGAAGGCGGCCTGGGCCTGATGAAGGCCGTGGAAAAGTTCGAATACAAGCGCGGCTTCAAGTTCTCCACCTACGCCACCTGGTGGATCCGCCAGAGCATCAACCGCGCCATCGCCGACCAGGCCCGCACCATCCGCATCCCGGTGCACATGAAAGAGCTGGTCTCGAAGCTGATGAAAGTTACGCGCAAGTACCGCCAGGAGTTCGGCCGAGACCCGCAGATAGAAGAGTATTCGAAGCACATGCACATCTCCATGGACAAGGTGAAGAACGCCATGAAGATCATGCAGGACCCGATCTCCCTGAGCACGCCCATCGGCGAGGACGAGGATTCCCACCTCGAGGATTTCATCGAGGATAAGGCCGGGCTGCCACCCTCCCATTCCGCGCTGGACCTGCTGCGCCGCCGGGAAGTCACGAAGATCCTGGACACGCTCACGGACCGCGAGGCCAGGATAATAAAGTTGCGCTTCGGCATCGAGACCGGCTACCCGCGGACGCTGGAAGAAGTGGGCAAGATCTTCAGGGTGACCCGCGAGCGGGTCCGCCAGATAGAGGCCAAAGCCATCCGCAAGCTCCGCCACCCGTCCCGCAGCAAGATGCTGAGGGATTACATGGAGTAAGCGGCGGGGCCGCTCGGCGGCAAATAAAAACCCCGGGAGCAGCTCCCGGGGTTTTTATTTTGCGGGTGGAATTATTTCAAGGCTGCTTCTCTTCCTTGTTCTCGGTGAACAGCCCCTTTATGACGTCGTGGGCGATGTCCTTCGCGCCCAGGCCCACCGCGATGGCGAAAGCCAGCCCCAGGGAAGCGAACAGGATGTCCACGGCGCCCCGGATCATCTTCATCTCGATGCCCAGCTGCTCGATGGCCGCGATGAGCGTAAAGACCACAACGACGAAGTGCACTATTTTGGACAGCGAGCGCCCGCCGCGCAGGTTATTGGCCGAGGCGGCGTTGAGTACTACGTCCGCGAGGAAGCGGGCGAAGAGCAGGCCGCCGAAACCTATAAAGATAGCGGCGACCATGCGCGGAATAAAGCCGATAATGAATTTTTTCAGTATGGCTGAAATGACGGCCAGATTGAGGATATTGGCCGCGGTGACGAAGAACACCAGCAGCAGCGACCAGTAGATCAGGAACGCGACGACATGCGAAGGGGATTTGCCGAAACCGAAACGGATGAGGATCTCGTTTATCCCGACGCGGCTGGTATAGGTGTCGAGCTTTATCCGGCGCAGGAATTTCTCGATCACGGAGCTCAGCATGCGCGCGATAAAGAGACCGAAAAGGATGAAGATAAAGGCGGCCAGGATATTCGGAAGATATACCGAGGAGAGGCTCCAGACGTGCAGAATAGGTTCCAGGAAAAGGTCGGCGATATCTTTCAGCATTTTATCCTCCGGTAAGTTACGGAATACTCATTCTATTATTTATAACCGCCTCAAAGCAAAAGCGGCCCGGCGGCGGGGCGCAAAAAACCCGGAGCTCGCGGGCTCCGGGTTTTCAAGCGGGAGACTCCCCGCGCGAAGATGCGCTACAGCGTATCCTTGATCTTCACGGGATCGGCCGGCAGGGATTTTTTCACCCTCGGCTTCTTTATCCGGGACGCGGGCTTGGAGTTGGGCGCGTCGCGCATTACGGGGACGGCCTTCCCGGCCGCGGCCGCGTCAATTTTCGGGGCCTGCTTAAGCATCTCTTTTGAAGCTTCGAGGTAAAGCGGGTCATTGACGGTGCTCAGCGCGTCGAAATCAGTATAGCCGGCGTCGGGCGTTTTAAGCTGCGCGGTAGCGGAAACCGCCAGTTCGGATTTAATAGTTTTTTTAACCGGGGCATTGAGCGCCAGCAGAACATTATCGCCCGCCATAGCCGCCGTGGAAAAAGCCGCCGCGGCGAACGCCGCAAGAACAAAAGCCCTTGTAATTTTCATTAAAGCCTCCGCATATTTTGCGCGATCCATGCTGATAGTATGACAAAAAACCTGTCTGCCCGAAAGTGGCCAAGTACCCACTTTTACCTGGGCCCTTGGGGCACTCCGCTGCGGCGCCCGCTTCGCGGGCCGCCTCGCGCGGGGGCGCGCAGCGCGGCGCTTTCAAACCGGGGCGCTGAAGTGTATAATATTCCGGGCGGGATATGCGGAGCGTAAGGAACCCTCGGCGCGGTCCGGAAGAGCCCGGCGCTGCCGGAAGCATTTCATGAAACCGACCCGGCGCGAATTATACTTTTTCATCCTGTTGCTCCTGCTGCCGGCGGCAGCCTTTAAAACCTATACCTGGGCGCATACCGGCCCGCTCCTGGTGGAACGCTCCTTCTCCTACCTTGACGCCGCCCGTGAACTGCCCGAGCGGGGCACATACTCCGGCATGGAAACCCTGCGCAGGACTCCGGGCTACCCGCTGTTCCTCGCCGCCGCGCTGGCCGCCGGCCGCGGCAGCCTCCGCGCCGTAACGCTGGCGCAGCACCTGCTGGGGCTGGGGGCGGCTTTCTTCCTGATGCGCCTCGCGCTGCTGCTGTGGGAAAGCCGCGCGGCCGCGGCCGCGGTTTTTCTGCTCGTCGCTTTCCACCCGGTCTTCATCTTCTACGAAAGTTCCATAGAGAGCGAGCTCGTTTCTGTTTTCCTGTTCTGCGTAATGCTGTTCTACTCCGCCCGGGCCGCTTTTGGCGAAGAGCGGGAACGCGCCTCCGCCCTGGCGGCGGGGCTGGCCGGGGGCGCGGCCGCGCTTACCCGCCCGGAACTGGCCCTCTGCGCGATAGTCCCGGCCGTTTTCATCCTGTTCCCGCGCAAGAGAGTAGCGGCGGCGCTTTATTTTTTTCTGCCCTTCGCCGCGCTGGTGACTTTCTGGATGCTGCGCAACCTCGTACAATTCGGAAGCTTCACGCTTACCCCCATGGGGGCTATCACTTCCCTGCAAACCTCCGGCCCGCTGATAGACTGGGACGCTCCGGGACACGCGGATTTTAAAAAAGTATACGCCGAGACGCTGAGAGAGAACGGCGGAGAACACCGCACCGTAGTGAACCGGACCATAGAGAAACTTATAAAGAATTCCGGCAAAGGCACAGAGACGATATATCTCGAAGCCGCGGAACTTGGACGCGAAACCATGCTGCGCCGCCCCTTCAGCTACCTGCTCGCGACGGCGGCGAACTTCAGGGATTTCCTGCCCTCGCTGGAACTGGACTGCCGGGAATCTGCGGCCAGATTCCCCGCGACGCCGGGCATATTGCTGTCGCAGCAGCTCCGGCTGCCCTGGCTGGCGCTCTTCGGCTTCGCCGCGGCGCTGCGCGCCCGGCGTACAGCCGCGGCGCTGTTCGCGCTCTCCTGCGCCGTCTGCCTGGCGGCGGCCAACTGCCTGGTGGAAGTCGGCCTCGGGCGCAGAAGTTTCGAGGTCCTCCCGCTGTTGGCGCTGTCGGCATCCTATCTTTACGCCGCGGCAGCGGCCCTGCCGGTGTGGCGGAAAATAGCGCTCCGGCTCAAAGGGCGGGGCGCGCCCGGAGCCTGAACCGCGAAATATTTACGCGGTTTCGCTGAAGGCAGGAACCGCATTGGCAGGTTTTATTTTAACGGAGAGGACGATACGCGGGCGGTTCGATCTTGCAGGAAGCGTGGCCGCAGTTTGATTATTTCGCGGAGTTTTGGTATCATATACATACTATGTACGCAATAATCGAAACAGGCGGCAAGCAGTACTGGGTAGTCCCGGGTGAAGTCATCCATGTGGAAAAGCTCACGGCAAAAGAAGGCACCGAAGTGACCTTCACGGCGCTGTGGTCCGCTTCACAGGAGGCAAAAGACGCCCCCGACTCAAAGTCTCCGGCCGCTAAAGTAACAGCCCGGATCGTCCGGCATTTCCAAGGCCCTAAAATAATAGTTTTCCGAAAGAAAACGAAAAAAGCTTACGAAAAAGCTTCGGGGCATCGCCAGGAACTGACTGAGATAGAAGTTAAAGATATCCAGTTGTCATAGTTTTTGGTTGTTTACCGGCCTCAGGCCTGCCAGGTTCGCCTGCGCGGGCATTGGCCGAAGTTTTAAGATAATCGAGGTCCCACTATGGCCAGTACAAAAGCACAAGGTTCAAGCACCAACGGGCGTGACAGCCACGGCCAGCGGCTCGGCGTAAAGCGCTACGGCTGCCAGGCGGTCAAAGCCGGAGAAATACTTGTCCGCCAGCGCGGCACGAAGTTCCTCCCCGGCGAGAACGTCAGGAAGGGCTCCGACGACACGCTCTACACGAAGATAGCGGGCGTCGTAAAGTTCGAGTGGGCGAAACGCAACAAGAAGATGATCAGCGTTTACCCCGCCGCTAAATAAACCCGAAAAGATAAGAACCTCCTGAACGGCCAACCGCTTTCAGGAGGTTTTTTATTCCCTCCGCCCGCGCTGCCAGAAGGATCCCCGCATATGAGAAAATCAGGCGACCACCGCATTACAGCCAGCTTTATAGACACGGCCCACGTTTACCTGAAAGCCGGGGACGGCGGCAACGGCTGCTCCTCCTTCCGCCGCGAAAAATTCATCCCTTACGGCGGGCCGGACGGCGGGCACGGCGGCCAGGGCGGCAGCATCTGGTTCGAAGCCTCCTCGAATTTAACGACGCTGGCCGAGGTGGCCCACCACCCCCACATCACCGTGGACAACGCCTCCCCCGGCGGCGGCAACCGCCGGGACGGCCTGAAAAGCGAGGACAAGACCGTCTATGTGCCCAGGGGCACCGTGATAAAGCGCGACGGCGTCGTGCTGGCCGACCTGAAGGAGAACGGCCAGCGCTTCCGCGCGGCGAAAGGCGGCCGCGGCGGCCGCGGCAATACGGCCTTCAAGACGCAGTTCAACACCGCGCCCAAGATCTCGGAGAACGGCGAGCCCGGAGAAAAGTTCGAGGCCGACCTCGAGCTCAGCGTCCTGGCTGACGTCGGGCTGGTGGGCTTTCCCAACGCCGGGAAATCCACGCTGCTTTCGGTGATCTCGGCGGCGCGCCCGAAAGTGGCCGCGTAACCCTTCACCACGCTTAACCCGAACATCGGCATCGTCACGCACAAGAGCAAAAGCTTCGCCGTAGCCGATATCCCCGGCCTGATCGAAGGAGCGCACTCCGGCAAGGGCCTCGGGGACATGTTCCTGAAACACGTCCTGCGCACGAAAATGCTCATCCACCTGGTGGACCCGCAGGGCTTTTCCGGCATCAAACCGGAAAAAGCCGTGCGCGTCATAGAAAAGGAACTGAAAGATTTCCACCCCAAGCTGGGGAAAAAAATAGCCGTCCTGGTGGTAACGAAGGCCGACCTCCCGGAAGCGGAAGCGGCGTTCACCGCGCTTTCAAAACGGTTCAAGAGCCGGCAGATCTTCCAGATCTCGTCGGTAGCGAACAAAGGCGTAGGCAAGCTGCTGGACTACGTGATAAAAATGCTGCCGCAGATAAAGGCAGAAGACCTTTACCAGGCCGCGGAAACTACCGCGCGCGGGCCTAAGCCCGTAAAAAAAGGCTTCACTATCTCTCACGACGCCGACGGGATCGCCAGGGTCACCAGCGAGCGGCTTAACACGCTGATAGCTATGACTAATTTCTCCCAGCCGGATTCCTGGGACCGAATTCACCGCGTTTTCAAACTGATAGGGCTGGACAAAGCCCTGCAGAAAGCGGGCGTAGTGCAGGACAGCCTGGTGCGCATCGGCAACAGGGAATTCCAGTGGACGGACGCGCAGGCGCCGACCGGGAAGCCCACCAAGTTCGGTTATAAATACCGTAAATTCGACCAGGAATACTGAGAGAAAGCCCGCTTGAACAAGGCCGGCCGCCGCAGGAGAACCGCGGCGGCCGGCCTTATTTTGAGGGTGATATAACAGCCGGTCAGTAAACAGAGCCCCAGCCGCGCGTGGTGATGCGAAACTCCACGCGCCGGTTCAGCGCGCGGGCCGCCTCCGAATCGTTTTTCACCGCCGGCACCCTGCCGCCGTAACCGTATACTCTTATGGAATCCGGGTGTATGCCCTTGGCGCACAGGTAAGCCTTGACGGCCCCGGCCCGCCGCATGGACATGTCCTCGTTGAATTCCGCGGAGCCGGTGTCGTCCGTGTGGCCCGAAACGATAAGTTTGAGCCTGGGGCGGTTGGCCATAACTTCATAGATCCGGTCGAGCAGCGGCGCCGAAGATTCCTTCAGCTGGTCGGAGCCCAGCTCGAACTCCACCGGGGGCAGTTCGCGCTTTGAAACCAGGTCCATCACAGACTGCAGCTCCAGGTCCGCCCGCCGGGCTTCTTCTTTTTCCGCGGGAGTGAGCTTATGCGAACACCCGCCGCAGAAGAGCAGCGCGGCGCACAGCGCCAGGATAACTTTCATAAGGCTTGCCCCTCGTAATTGCCGCCGGTCAGGGAAACTATAAGCATCTCCCGGCGGAAGCGGTAGCCGCGCGCGAATGCCGTATTGCTGAGCAGCAGCGGCGGCGTGGAGGCGATGGTGGCGTAAATACGGCTGCGTTTTATCTTCGGCCTGTCGGCCGGGTCCAGCAGGTTGGAGTGCGCCACGGCCTCCAGCGTCTCCATCGCCCAGTATACCGGCCAGATCACGGCCGCCCGCAGCGCCAGCTCGGTTTTCGGCACGGTCAGGAGGAAGGCTTCGCTCAGGTCGAGCCGGTCCAGCGCCCAGGCGATCCATTTGCCGGCCGTCTCCCTGATGCGCGGCAGGGCCGCCGGGTCCAGCAGGTCCTCCGGCCTGAGATTGTTCGCGTCCAGGTCGGTCTGGGGCAGATAGCAGCGCCCGGCCCGCAGGTCGGCGGGAATATCCTTCAGGACGTTGGTCATCTGCAGGGCGGCCCCTATGGACTCCGCTTCGTCTACGGACGGGAGCCCTGCGACGGCGGGGTTGGCGCGCCTGATAGTTTCACGGTAAAGGCGGGCCCAGAACGCTCCCGGCGCCCCGCCGATAAGCGCGCAGTAGCGCTCCAGGTCCGCGGCCGCCGGCAAAGCCGCGGGCTTGCCGCCCGGGAAGAGCTTCACGTCCATTTCCATGCCGGCCGCTACTTTGGAGAGCAGCGGGTTGAAAAGTTCTTTGTCGTGCGCCGGGACCCTTTCATAGAGCGAAAGCACCTTGCCGAATTTCTGCAGCAGTTCCATCTCGCCGGGCCCGGCCGCCAGGTGGGCCAGTTTCCTGGCGAGTTCCTCCAGGCGCGCCGCGTTGCCGGGCGTATCCAGGCCCCGGCAAAGGCTCAGGATCTCCAGCTTGCCCGCCGTGGAAACCCCGGGCGCGTCCACGACCGTGTCCATAGCGCGGCAGAGCAGATAGCCCAGCCCCATAAGGGAACGGGCCGGTTCGGGCAGGATGTTGACGCTCAGGTAAAGAGTGCGCGAAACCTTTTTAAGGATGCTTTTGATCTCGCCGGACATTACGCTGTTCTTTTCCATGTCCCTATAATTTTACAATACTTACGGCGGCTAATACTTGCCGGCTGAACAGCTAGACCGGCAGCCCGGCGCGCCCTTCCTGCGCGGTTTCGCTGGCCGCGAGGCTGATCCGTTCAAGACGGCTGTAGACGGCGGCGGAATGCGCGGATATTTCTTTAAGTTTCAGCGCGAAGGCCGCGGTGCCGGCCAGCACGAAAACACCGCTCAGCGCCATGGTATGCGCCACGCCCAGGCGCTGGGCCGTCCAGCCGGCCAGCAGGCTGCCGAAAGGCGCCATCCCCATGAAAGCCACGGAGTAAAGCGCCATCACCCGGCCGCGCTTATCGTCGTCGACCAGGGTCTGGATCACCGTATTGGCGGAAGCCATGAAGCTTATCATGCCGAAACTGGCCAGCCCTATGCAGGCGGCCGACACGGCGAAGACGTCGGAAAACGAGAAAGCCAGCAGCCCCGCCCCGAAAAGCCCGGTAAAGAACGGGATGCCGCGCTCCAGCCCCGCGCTGTGCCTGCGCGCCGCCAGCCGCAGCGCTCCCAGCAGCGCGCCGACCCCGGCGCAGGCCATGAGAAAGCCGAGGGTCCTCGGCCCGCCGTGAAGGATCTCTTTTACATAGGCCGGCATGAGCACGGTATAAGGCATGCCCAGCAGGCTGCCCAGCGCCAACAGCAGCATAATGTATTTTATGGGAGGGAACCCCGCCACGTATGACAAGCCCTCGGCAAACCCGCCGCGGGCCTTGCCCGGAACAGGGGCGCCGCGCGGCCCCGGGCGCATAGCCCGCAGCGCGGCTATCACGGCCAGGTAGGAAACGGCGTTAAGCAGGAAACAGACGCCTTCGCCGAAAGCCGCTATGCAGACGCCTGCTATGGACGGACCTATAAGCCTGGCGGAATTGAACATCGAAGAGTTCAGCGCGATGGCGTTGGAAAGGTCCTCCCGGTTTTCCACCAGCTCGACCACGAAGGCCTGGCGGGCCGGGATATCGAAAGCGTTTATCAGCCCGAGTACCGAGGCCAGCGCGATTATCTGCCATACCTGCGGCGAGCCGGCCAGCACCAGCAGCGCCAGGACCAGCGCCTGCAGCATGGACAGCGTCTGCGTGATAAGCATGATCCGCCGCCGGTCGAAACGGTCGGCGGCCACTCCTGTCAGCGGGGCCAGGAACAGGCTGGGAGCCTGGCTGGCGAAGCCCGCGACGCCGAGCATCAGCGGGGAGCCGGTGAGGCGGTACACCAGCCAGCTGAGCGCGACGGTCTGCATCCAGGTGCCGATCAGCGAGATCAGCTGCCCGCCGAAAAAGAGGCGGTAATTCCTGTATTTGAAAGCCCGGAGGATAAGGGCGAGTTTGGAGCGGACGGGGCCGCCCGGTGTGTTTTTCACGCCGGGCACCGGCCGAGGATCTTGCCCAGCACGCGCGGCCCCGCGGCGCCGGTGGCCGAAGGGCAGTGGTTGACGCCGCCCCGCAGCGCCAGCCAGGCCAGCAGCGCGAAGCAGGCCGGTTCTTTGGCCAGCGGGTGCAGCCCCAGCTCGGCCGAAGACCGCACCCTGACGCCCGCCGGGAGCAGCAGGGCGGCCAGATTGTCCATCAGCGCGGGGTTCAGCGCTCCGCCGCCGCTGACTATTAGTTCGCGGGTGCCGCGCGGCGAGAATTTCGTGAAGGCCAGTGCTATAGAGGCGGCGGTGAAAAGATTAAGCGTGGCCAGCACTCCGGGGGCGGAGCGTCCGGTTACGCGCCCGAAATGCTTTTTTATGAACAGTTCTGAGAATTCGCTGCGGTCCAGCGACTTAGGCGGCCGGCGCCGGAAAAAGGGCAGGCGGAGAAAGTCTTCGACCTTAGCCCTGTCCGGCTCCCCGCTATAGGCGAGGCGGCCGCCCCGGTCGTAAGTCCGCCGCCCGCCGGTCAGCAGCGCGACGGCGGTGTCCATAAGAGAGTTTCCCGGCCCGGTGTCGAAGCCGAAAGTCTTCACCCCTTTGCCGACAAAAGCTATATTCCCCACCCCGCCGATGTTCTGCAGGGCCGCCGGACGGCCGCCGCCGTACAGGTATTCGTCCATGAAAGGAATGAGCGGGGCGCCTTCCCCGCCGGCGGCCATATCGGCCGGGCGGAAATCACAGACCACCGGGCGGCCTGTCTCCTCGGCCAGGAAAGCCGCTTCGCCTATCTGCAGCGTGTGGCCCTTGACTCCCGGCTGATGCCACACCGTCTGGCCGTGGGAACCTATGACGGCGATGCTCTTGTAAGCGACCCTGTGCGACAGGCAGAATTTGCGCACCATCCCGGCCCACAGCCGGCCCAGCTCGAAATTCAGCGCGGACAGTTCCGGAGCCTTCATCCCCCTGGCGGCGATTATCCTGCCCTGCAGCGCTGGCGGGTAGGAATAATTCGAGAATTTTACTACTTTGAGCTCCCTGCCGGCGCGGCCGGTCTCGCACAGGGCTATGGAAAGGCCGTCGGCGGAAGTGCCGCTCATCAGGCCCATAATTTTTATCGTTTTATTCATGATCAGTATTTTTCCACGCTGTATTTCAGCAGGTTGCCGTCCCTATATTCGAACTTCCCGGAAAAATGGCCGCGCCTTTTCAGCAGCGGCAGGAATATCCTGTCGCCGGCCCAGAGGTTCAGTTCCGGCAGGCGTGCGTCCCTGACCCAAGCCAGGTTCCCCTCGTCGGAGTCCCGCAGGCGGCCGGTGAACTTCCGCGCGGTGAAGACAAATACATACCAGTCGTCGCCCTTCGCGAAGTCCGGGAAGGTCAGCACGCCTTTGAGGCGCGGCTTTATTATTTTGAGGCCGGCTTCTTCGCGCACCTCGCGGATAACGCATTCCTCGGGCGATTCGCCCGGCTCGAACTTGCCGCCCAGGCCGTTCCATTTGCCTTCGTGGATATCGTCGGCCTTCTTGACGCGGTGCAGCATCAGCGTATGACCGCCGCGCCGCACATAACACAAGGTGGCGAGTTTCATATTCTTTTTACTTCAGGTCGTCGAACAGCCAGGTGCTCAGGTAGCGCTCGGCGGTGTCGGGCAGCAGCGCCACTATAGTCTTGCCCGCGGCCTCCGGCCTTTCTGCCACCAGGGCGGCCGCGTACATGGCCGCGCCGGCCGAGATCCCCGCGAAGATCCCCTCGTCCTTCATGAGCTGCCGGGCCATGCGGCCGGCGTCGCCGTCCGTCACCCGGATCACCTCGTCGAAGGCTGTCTTTTTCAGGACCCCGGGCACGAAGCCCGCGCCGATGCCCTGTATCTTGTGAGCCCCGGCCGGCAGGCCGGAGAGCACGGACGAAGAAAACGGTTCCACGGCTATTACTTTGACCGCGGGCTTGCGGGCCTTAAGGACGTCGGACACGCCGGTAAGAGTGCCGCCGGTGCCCACCCCGGCCACGAAATAGTCCACCGTGCCGTCGGTATCTCGCCAGATCTCTTCCGCGGTGCCCCTCCGGTGCGCTTCTGGGTTGGCCGGGTTGTCGAACTGCTGCGGCATATAGGCTTCCGGATCGGCGGCTTTAAGTTCTGCCGCTTTGGCGATAGCCCCGCGCATCCCGTCGGCGCCCGGCGTCAACACTATTTCAGCGCCCAGGGCCCGGAGTATTTTCCGGCGCTCCACGCTCATGGTGTCCGGCATGGTCAGCGTCAGGCGGTAGCCGCGCGCGGCGCAGACGCAGGCCAGGCCTATGCCGGTATTGCCGCTGGTAGGTTCTATGACGCGGCCGGCTTCCTTTATAAGCCCCTGTTCGCGCGCGGCGTCCAGCATGGCCAGCGCGATACGGTCTTTTACGCTGGACGTGGGATTGAAATATTCAAGTTTGGCCAGCACCAGGGCCGGGGCGTGGGCCGTCAGCCTGTTGATGCGCACCAGCGGGGTGCCGCCTACCAGCCCGGTAAGGTCTTCAGCGTATTTCATTTAGCCTCCACCTCCCTGCGCAGCTCGTCGAGCTGCGCCTGGATGACCCGCATCTGCTCGCCGCAGTGGTCCGGCAGCTTGTTGTGGTCCAGCTGCTCGCGCCCGGTCGCGCCGCCGTGCGCGCTGTGGGCCGGCACGCCGAAAACCGTGGTATCCGGCGGGATGGCGTGCAGCAGCACCGACCCGGCGCCTATGCGCGAGCGGGCGCCTATCTCTATGGCGCCCAGCACGATGGCGCCCGTACCCACCACCACGCCGTCGCGCAGCGTGGGGTGGCGCTTCTTATGCTCCAGCGAAGTGCCCCCCAGCACCACGCCCTGGTACATCAGCACGTCGTCGCCTATCTCGGTGGTCTCGCCGATAACCACCCCCATGCCGTGGTCTATAAAAAAGCGGCGGCCGATGGCAGCGCCGGGATGGATCTCGATGCCGGTGAAAAAGCGGGCCAGATGGGACAACAGGCGCGCGGGAAAGTACAGGCCCGCCAGCCAGAGCCTGTGGGCTATGCGGTAGATCCAGACGGCGTGCAGGCCCGGGTAGCAGAGCAGCACTTCCGCCCAGCCCCGCGCGGCCGGGTCTTTCTCGAAAACGGTTTTTATATCTTCAAGGATATGCATTCAGCGATCTCCGGCCCGCCCTGTCTTATCCTCCTGAACGGGAAGTATTATATAACTTTTGCGCGCCACGCCCGCCGCGCGCGCGCCGGCTAGCGGCCGAACCCGGCTATGCCGGCCAGGAGGTCCGCGGGGGTGCCGCCGGCCGCGCCGCGCGTATCTTTTACCAGCGCGAACAGCGGGATGAGAGCCAGCGCCCGGATCACCGCGGAGAGGAGCAGCAGCGGGATAAAAGCGCTGCCCGGCGCCGCGGGCAGCCGCCCGTATAACCAGCCGCCCAGCAGCGCGCCGCCGGACTGCGCTATGCCGCTGATGAACCCGTAAAATGCGTTATAGCCCGTGCGCGAATGCGCCGGGGCGGCCTCGTAAATAAAATTATTCATGCCTATAAGAAAGGCCCCCCAGATAACCCCGGAACAGATCTCCACCGCCGCCAGGTAATAAAAGTTCCGGCTCAAGGTCCACAGCAGCGGTACGGCCGGGATAAGCACGAAAGCCGCTTTGAGCACCTTAACGCTGCCGTAGCGGTCCGCAACGGCGCCCCAGCGCCGCATGAAAAGATAGGTCAGCAGCGGGCCCACGCTCATCAGCACCATGTAGCGCGGATAACTGCAGCGCAAGTCTTCCAGCGCGTACACTCCGAAGAAAGGCGCGGAAAGATAGGTGGCGAACAGCAGCACAAAGACCGAAAAGAAAAGCGCCGGGATACGCCCCCTGCGGAGATCGAAGGAGGAGATGAAATCGACCCCCGCCCCGCGCGGCAGGTGGTAGCTGTTGCGGGGCTCGTACATCAGGGTCAGGTAATAGAACGAAACCACCCGGAAGAGTCCGGCCGCGGCGAAAACCAGAAAAAAGCCCCAAAGAACGCCTTGCTCCCAAAGCCCCAGGATCCGGGCCGCCGCGAAACTGGCGGCGAAGAAAACTATGCCCAGCAACCGGGAACGGAAGCCGAAGAAATTCCCCCTGCGGGACGGCGGGATATATTCCCCCATCATGACCGCCCAGGGCGGGGCGGCCATGTTCCCCGCGACGGTATACACCACCGTCAGGGCTATAAAGAACGGCAGCGCCAGCCGCAAAGGCAGGAAAATAACGGCGGCCGCGGCGAACAAAGACGCCGCCTGCAGGCCCACCGCCAGCAGCAGGGCCCGTTTGCAGCGGCCCAGGACCAATACGAGTTTTTCGGAGAAAAGCTGGCAGAAAGAGGAAGCGAGCGGCGGCAGCGACCGCAGCAGGCCGATGCCCATGGGCGCCGCTCCCAGCGCCAGCGCGAAAGGCACGCCGTAAGGGTCCGCGAAACCGCTCATCAGCGCCCAGGCAACGCCGTCTTTTATGGAGGCTGTTACGCTGTTTTTAACGCGTCGTCTTTGCATTGCGGTAACAAATTATATAACTTATCATCTATTCGCAGATCCAGGGGGCGCTTATGAACGAAACGGCTTTAATAAAAACTCTGCAGGGCCATACCGACGGGGTGCTGACCCTGGCTTTTTCTCCCTGCGGGAAATTCCTGGCCACGGCCGGCGAGGACAACACCATAAGGCTCTGGGACAATCCGGACGGCATAGAGATACAGACCATCCAGGCCCATAAAGGCGACATCCGCTGCCTGGCCTTCGACCCAGACGGAGACGTGTTCGCCTCCGGCTCCTGGGACAAGACCATACGGATCTGGCAGACTTCCGACTGCGCCACGCTGGCCGAGGCGTCGAACCATGAAGGCGCCGTGAACTGCCTGGCCTTCTCGCCGGACGGCAAGCGGCTTTATTCCGGCTCCGACGACGACACCATCAGGATCTTCTCCTCTCCGGGCGGCTCGCTGACCGATACGCTGAAGCCCGGTATCGGGGATATTAAAGCGCTGGCGATTTCAGCCAAAGGGCTGCTGGCCGCCGGCGGGGTGGAGCTGCAACTGCTCGACCTGTCGGGCAAGCTGCTCAAGAACAACGACAACTATCTCCACGGCGTGAAAGGGCTGGCTTTCTCTCCCGACGGCAGGCTGCTGGCCTTAGCCACCGGCATGGAAAAGCGCTTCGAGCTCTGGAACATGGAAACCATGGAAGAGGCCGGCTCGGTAAAGGATACCGACTGGCTGAACTGCGTCACTTTTACGCCGGACGGGAAGTTCCTGGTTACCGGCGGCGGCTCGGCGGTAAAGGTCTGGGACCCGGCCACGGGCGCCTGCCTGAAGACCTATGAGGGACATGCCGACGAGATCTACGCCGTGGACGTTTCCCCGGACGGGAAATGTATCGCCTCGGCTTCCAACGATAAAACGGTCAAGCTCTGGGCTCTTTAAGGGAGCGCGCGCACCGGAAGGGGCCGTCAGGCCTGGTTCACGCCTGTGACTGCCCGGCCGGAGCGTCCAGCACCGCGCGCACCTTGGCCAGCAGGCTTTCCACGGTAAAAGGCTTGTAGAGGAAAGCCAGCCCGGGCTCCAGCATGCCGTGCTTTACGATGGCGTCGTCCGTGTGCCCCGACATATAGAGCACCCTGGCGGCCAGGCCCCTGCGCGTAACTTCGCGGGCCAGTTCGCGGCCGCTTATCCCGGGCATTACGACGTCGGTCAACAGCAGGTCCACCGGGCTCCCGCGGCGCTCAAGTTCTTTCAAAGCCTCCGCCCCGCCGCCGGCGGTCAGCACCGTATAGCCGCCGGACACCAGCGCCCGGCTGACCAGGCGCGCCAGGCTTTCCTCGTCGTCAACCAGCAGGACGGTTCCGCGCGCTTTCAGGGCGGCCCCGGCTTGTCCTTCGTCAGCCGCCTCCGGCCCCCCCGGCTCCGGCTCGCAGTACGGGAAGCAGATGCGGAACAGCGCGCCTTTGCCGGGCTCGCTCTCCACGTCTATGTCGCCGCCGCTCTGCTTTACTATCCCGAAGACCGTGGAAAGCCCCAGCCCGGTGCCCTTGCCCCTGGGTTTTGTGGTGAAGAAAGGCTCGAAGAGGCGGCGCTTCACTTCCGGCGTCATGCCGCCGCCGGTATCTTTCACTATCAGGCAGACCAGCGGGCCGCGCGGCAGGTCCGGGTGGGCCTGCGCCAGCTCGTCGGAAGGAGGCAGGAACGCGGTAGCTATCTTTATTTCGCCGTTCTTGCCGATAGCGTCGCCCGCGTTCACGACCAGGTTTACCAGCACCTGTTCTATCTGCCCGGTGTCCAGCAAAGCCAGGCAGGGCTCCGCCACCAGTTTCGTGGTCAGGGTTATCTCTTCGCCGATGATCCGCTTGAGCATGTTCGTGACGTTCGCCACGCATTTATTCAGGTCCAGCACCTTGGGCGCCATTATCTGGCGCCGGCTGAAAGCCAGCAGCTGCCGGGTGAGCGCCACGGCCCGTTCGGAGGCGTTCATGATCTCCTGCACATCGGCCGCTTTCGGGTCCTGGGGGGCCAGGTCCTTGCCTATAAAGTCGGCGTAGCACCGGATCGCGGTAAGGATATTGTTGAAGTCATGCGCGATGCCGCCGGCCAGCCTGCCCACGGATTCCATGCGCTGGGACTGGGCCAGTTTTTCCTGCGTATTCGCGTGCAGGATATTCTCGGCCATCAGGTCGGTGACGGATTTTATAAAGCGCCGCTGGCTCGCCGTCAGCACGGCCCCCTCTTTCAGGTAAAGATTGAGCACGCCCAGCGTTCTGCCGCCGGCGCCGATAGGGGCGCAATAATGGCCGTGGGGAGCCATCCCGTCGTAGGTGATGTGATGTTCCTGCCCGATCTCACCGGCTTCAACTACCTGGCCCGTTTCGGCGGCCCGGCCGCACAGGCAGCGCCCCAGCGGGACGGCGGCGCAGGCCGCCAGCAGTTCCGGGGGCAGCCCCACGGAGGCG
>DAOPZW010000052.1:0-17026 GCA_035353595.1 Elusimicrobiales bacterium
GCAGCAGGTACAGCTCGCCATCCTCTACGGTGAACTCCAGGTCCAGCTCGTGCTTGAGCTTCTTCTCCAGCAGTTCTTTGTACTTCTGCAGCCCGGCCCTGACCGCCGGCGGGGCCGCGGCCACGCTGCGGGTGACGACGTTGCCCATCACCACGTCCTCGCCCTGCGTCATCTCGCGGTATTCGCCGAACAGCTCGTCGCGGCCGTTGATGGGGTTGCGCGTGAAGACCACGCCGCTCAGGGAGTCGGCGTTCTTGTTGCCGAAGACCATCTGCTGCACCGTCACGGCCGTGCCGAAGTTCACCTCGATGGAGAGCTCCTTGAGGTATTCCCGCACATTGTGAGAGCGGCTGGAAGCGAAGACCAGCTCTATGCATTTGAGCAGCTGCTCGAAGGGGTCCTCCAGGAAGGCGGCGCCGAGCTTGCCGGCCACCAGCCGTTCGGCGGAGGCCGCATCCGGCCCGAGCCCCCCGGCCGCGGGCGGAGCGTCCGTCTCCAGCGCTACCAGCACGTTGCGCAGGAAGCGCAGGTAGACGGCGTCGGCGAAGGCGGCCCCGTGCCGGGCGGCCAGCGTCTCGCGGATGGCGGGCGTAAGGCCGGCGTTGAGGATGGTGCACATGGAGCCCGGCAGCGAGATGGTGGTACCTGACCGCGCGGACACCAGCAGCGGCTTCTCCGGCGAGCCGAGGCGCCGGCCGGTCTGTTCCTCCAGCTGGCCCAGGTACCTGCCCACCGCTTCCCTGAAGCCCTGCCTGTCGGCGTCCTCGCGGAAAAGCTCGGCGCAGATGGGCAGGCCCAGGATGAAGGCCGGCGGCACCCTGACGCCGAGCGAGGCCATGTCTATGAGGCCATTGCCCTTGCCGCCCAGGAAAGACCGCAGCGTGTCCGGGGGGCGCGTCCAGGTGGAGGCGATGAAAGCGTCGTAGTCGCCGTTCACGGGCGGCAGGTTGCCCACCTTGTAGCGCCCGTAGAGGCTGTTCTCGGCGCTGCGCGCCGCCAGTTCGCGGTTCAGGAAGACCAGCGTCTTTTCCATGAACTCGTCCACGGCGTGGAACTCGGTGGTGCGGAAGAAGTTGTTGAAGAAGCGGTCCTTGATGGGCGCGGCGGAGGCGGTGGGGATCTTGTAGACCTCCAGCACGTTGTTGAGCGTGCGGCTGAGACGCTTGAAGATGTTGCCGCGCATGAACCGCTGCAGCTCCATCGAGACATCCTGCAGCACCCGCTTGGTCTTGATGATGTCCACCGTCTCCATCTCGCCGAGGGCCGTCAGCTCCTTGACGAAATCGTCGGCCTTGCCGGGCAGCATGCCCTTCAGCCCCAGCAGGGAGACCAGTTCCTTGACCAGCAGCACGCAGGCCTTCAGGTTGGCGTAGCTCACCGCCTCGTAGCGGCTGTTGGTGAGGTCGTTGGTGAAGATGAAGACCAGGCGGCCCAGGTAGAGGTCCAGGTCCAGTAAGTCGTAAAGGCCCACGCGGCCTTCGAAATAGGATTTCTTCAGCAGCGTCTTGAAACTGCGCAGCCGCCGCAGGCAGTCCAGCAGGTTGTCGGTGTTCTGTATGTGCTCGTGGCTGCAGATGGAGAGGAAGGTCTCCATCTCCTTGCGCAGGAAGCACTTTTCGAAGAGGTCCAGGCGCTCGCGGAGGCGCTCCTTGATCACGGAGATATCCCCCCGCTGGTAGTCCCAGAGATAGGAGAGCTTCTCTTCCATCTCCTCGGCCAGCTCTATGAAGCGCGGGTCCTCCGAGGCGGGGTTGAACGCGGTGGCCAACGCCATGTAGCCGGCCTTGAACAGCGGGTCGGGGTTCTTATTGCGGATCAGCTCCAGGTACGGCCTGACGTAGCGGGTGAGGATGCGCGGCGAGAGCTTGCGGTGCACCTCCTTGCGCAGGTCCCCGGCGAAAGAGAGCATGGGGTCGTCGCCGTCGCGGCCCTCCTCGAAGTATTCCGCCGCGCTGCGGATGTCGTCTATCAGCGCGCCGCCGCCGCCGCGCACCGGCAGTTTTTTCAGGAGCTCGCGCGCGTAGTAGAGGTATTCATCGGAGGGGGCCCGCATGGCGTCCAGCGTGGCCCTGGTCTCGCCGAGGAGCCGGGCGTGGAGGGCGTCTATGTCCCCCTTCACATCCCGCGCGTCCGGGATACGCTCCTCCTTGTCGAGCAGGCGGATGTTTACCAGCAGTTCCACCAGCAGATCTATTTTCTTTTCCTGGTCGGGCTCCCCGCGGGAAGCCGCCAACTGGGCGGTTATCCTTTCCCAGGTATTCAGCTGTAGCATGCTGGCGGCTGCGGAAGCGGCGGAATGGTTTGTCTTTGGCATAAGCGCTCCTGGCAAGCGTAGGTCGGCGCGCGGCGCCGGGGCGGCGGGCCCTGCGGAAAGTTCCAAGAGCGGCCCAACCCCCAGGAATAGTATAGCCGTGACGTCAGGGGCTGTCAACTTGCCGCCTGCCGGGCGCGGCGCTCGCGGCGGCCGGAAAAATAGTAACATTCTAGCGGCGGCCGGGACCGCACCGGAGGTAAAGTTATGGAATCCATAAGGGAGATCTACAGGATAGGGCGCGGTCCTTCCAGCAGCCACACGATGGGCCCGCTGAAGGCGGCCGAAGCCTACCGCGCCCGCACGCCCGCCGCCGGGGCCTACCGCGTCACTCTCTACGGCAGCCTGGCCGCCACCGGCCGCGGCCACCTTACGGACAAGGCCATAGAGGCCGGCTTGGCGCCGGCCCGGGTGGAGATCGCCTGGGAACCGGAGAAGTTCCTGGCTTTCCATCCCAACGCCATGCTGTTCGAAGTCACCGACGGCCCGAAAGCCGCGCCGTGGACAGCTTACAGCACCGGCGGCGGCCGCGTCAGCGACGGCACCGACAGCGGGGCGCGGGAGATCTACTCCATGCGCTCCATGGAAGAGGTCCTGGCCTGGCGCCGCCATACCGGGCGCGCCTTCTGGGAGTACGTCGCGGAGACCGAGGGCCCGGGCATCTTCGACTACATGGCCGAAGTCTGGACCGCCATGCAGGACTGCATCCGCCGCGGCCTGGAGGCGG
Organism: Elusimicrobiales bacterium; assembly: GCA_035353595.1. Classification (GTDB taxonomy): domain Bacteria; phylum Elusimicrobiota; class Elusimicrobia; order Elusimicrobiales; family UBA9959; genus UBA9959. Next base: position 3,039 of record DAOPZW010000052.1, read on the forward strand.
AAGGCATGCTGCCCGGCGGCCTGCGCCTGCGGCGCAAGGCGGCGTCCTTCTACGTGCAGTCCGCCAGTTTCAGCGGCTCGCTCAAGAAGAAAACCCTCTCTTTCGCCTATGCGCTGGCTGTGGGCGAAGAGAACGCCTCGGGCGGGGTGGTGGTTACGGCGCCCACCTGCGGCTCGGCCGGCGTGCTGCCCGCCGTGCTCTACCGCATCAAGGAGAGCCAGGGACTTTCCGACGTTAAGATACACCGCGCGCTGCTGACGGCTGGACTTTTCGGCAACCTCGTAAAAAAGAACGCCTCCATTTCCGGCGCCGAGGTGGGCTGCCAGGGCGAGGTGGGCACGGCCTGCGCCATGGCGGCGGCCGCCGCCACCCAGCTGCTGGGCGGCAGCGAGCGCCAGATCGAATACGCCGCCGAGATGGGCATGGAGCACCACCTGGGGCTGACCTGCGACCCGATAGGCGGCCTGGTGCAGGCTCCCTGTATAGAGCGCAACGCCTTCGCCGCCGAGATGGCCATGAACGCCGCCACGTTCTCGCTGCTGGGCGACGGCGGGCACCTGGTGAGCTTCGACAAGGTGGTGAAGGCCATGAACCAGACCGGCCACGACCTGCCCAGTATTTACAAAGAAACTTCCGGCGGCGGCCTGGCCTCACTGGCGTACGGCGAGGACTAGCGCGCCCGCGCCCCGTCGGGGAATTTGCTTTATCCGGAACAAAGTGTTTGAATATGGCCGGCAGAGGCCGATCATGCGGACAAGAGAGAACGCCATGGGAACTTACGTCACCGCAAAGAAGGAAAGCCGCATCCTTCAACGCGGGCCCGCCGCCAGGCGCGCCCGCATCCCCCGCACCGGGCCGACGGCGCACGAAGCGCCGCGCGCCGTGGTCCACACCCTCGTCGGCAAAGAAAAAAGCCCGATTTAGTATTAGCGACATCCTGCCCGCCCGGCGCGGGAAAGCTCTAAACGCTTTCCCCGATCCGCTTCATTAAGGACCGCGCCGGGACACCTCATTTACCACGCAGAAGGAGCACCGTCTTCCGCCGGCAGCAGCCGGGGAACGACAGCGCCCGGCGGCCGCCGCCGGACGCCTGAACCGCAGCACCAAGGAGGATCGTCATGCCCAAATTAAAAACCAACGCCAAACGCGTCCACCCGTCCGCGGACGGCGCCTTAAGCAAATTCGTCGAGAGGAACTACCGCCACTTCAACGCGCTGGCGCTGCGGGACGCGGCCGCCGCGTACCGCGCGCATATCCGGGCCGGAGGCAAGATGTTCCTGTCCATGGCCGGCGCGATGAGCACGGCCGAACTGGGCATCAGCCTCGCCGAGATGATCCGGCAGGGCAAGGTGCACGCCGTCTGCTGCACGGGCGCGAACCTGGAAGAGGACCTGTTCAACCTGGTGGCCAACAACGAGTACCGGAAAGTGCCGGACTACCGCGACCTGAGCCCGGCCCAGGAGCGGGAACTGCTGGAAAGCGGCCTAAACCGGGTGACGGACACTTGCATCCCGCTGGACGTGATGCGCAACGTAGAAGACCGCCTCGTCAAGCGCTGGAAAGATTCCGAGAAAGCCGGGCTGCGCAAGTTCCCGCACCAGTTCCTCTACGAGCTGCTGCGCTCCGGTGAGCTCAAGGAACATTACCAGATAGACCCGGAGGACAGCTGGCTGCTCGCCGCGGCCGAGCATGACCTGCCGTTGTACGTGCCCGGCTGGGAGGACTCCACGCTGGGCAACGTCTACGCGGCCAAGTGCGTAAAGGGAGAACTGGACCCGCTCACGGTGCGCGGCGGCCTTGAATACATGATGCACCTCGCCGGCTGGTACCAGAAGACCGCCGGCGAGACCGACGCGGGCATAGGCTTCTTCCAGATCGGCGGCGGCATAGCCGGGGATTTCCCCATCTGCGTAGTGCCGCTGCTGGAATACGATCTCGGCAGGAAGGTCAAGATGTGGAAGTATTTCTGCCAGATCTCGGACAGCATAACGAGCTTCGGCTCTTATTCCGGCGCCATCCCCAACGAGAAGATCACCTGGGGAAAACTCTCCGAGGACACTCCGCGCTTCGTCATAGAGAGCGACGCCACCATAGTGGCGCCGCTGGTCTTCAGCTACGTACTGGGGGGTTGAACGCGCGCCGAAGGAGAACTGCGATGAAAAAAGAAAAAATGCACAGGCACGGAGTGGACGCCGGGGAACTGACGGCCGCGCTGCAAGCCGCGCAAAGGCAGATCCTGACCCTGGAGAACCAATTGGACGAATACCGCTGGCTGGAGGAATCATTGCGCAAGCGCACCAAGGAACTCAACGAACGGGTCAAGGAACTGGAATGCCTCTACGCGGTAAGCAGCACCCTGCCCAAGGCCAACAGCCTGGCCGAGCTGCTGCTCAACGTCTGCGAGACCCTGCCGAAGGGGTTCCAGTTCCCGGCCTCGTCGTGGGTAAGCCTGGACGTATACGGGCAGAAGTTCTCGACGCAGGGCTTCCGGCCTTCGATCCACCGGATCTCGCGGGACCTCAAAGTCCGCGGCGAGACCGTGGGTTCCATCAGCGTCTGCATCGGGCCGGTTTTCGACAGGTATCATAAGTCCGCGGTGCTGCCCGAGGAGGAACGTCTGGTGGAAATGGTGGCGGCCATGATAACCAAACTGGTGGAAGTGAAATTGCGCGACTAGCGGGCGCGGCAACGGGGCAAATATTCGGATTACGGAGGAAACAGCAATGAATAAATTCAACAAGAAGGTGCTCTTCATAGGTTACGGTTCGGTGGCGCAGTGCGCGCTGCCGATACTCCTGAAGCTGGCCAAGGTGCCGCCGGGAAACATTACGGTGATGGACTTCGAGGACAAGCGCGCGGAACTGGCGCCCTGGCTCAAAAAAGGCGTCAGGTTCCTGCGCGCTAAACTGGGCAGGGAGAACCTGGCCACGCTTCTCTCCCGCCGCCTGGGCGCCGGCGACCTGCTGATAGACCTGGCCTGGAACATAGACGCCTGCGCCATCCTGCAATGGTGCCACGACAACGGGGTGCTGTACGTAAATACTTCCACCGAACTCTGGGACCCCTACGCGGGGGCGGAAGACAAGCACCCGACCGAGCGCACGCTGTACGTGCGCCACATGGCCCTGCGCAAAATGGCCGCCGGCTGGAAAGCCGCGGGACCGACCGCGGTGATAGAGCACGGCGCGAATCCCGGCCTGATCTCCCATTTCGTCAGGAAAGGCCTGCTGGACATAGCCGAAAAACTGCTGGCGGATAAAAAAGCCTCCGGAGCGAGAGCCGCCCTGCTGCGCGGACTGGCGCAGGACCGGGCCTTCAACGAACTGGCCATGGCGCTCGGCGTGAAGGTGATCCATATCAGCGAGCGCGACACCCAGGTCTCCCGCCGCCCGAAACAGGTGGGCGAGTTCGTCAATACCTGGAGCGTGGAAGGTTTCCGGGAAGAGGGCATTACCACCTCCGAGCTGGGCTGGGGCACGCATGAGAAGGAACTTCCCCCGCTCGCCTACCTCCACAAGACCGGGCCCAAGAACCAGATCTGCCTGGCGCGCATGGGCATGAACACCTGGGTCTCCTCCTGGGTGCCGCCTGACTACTGTATCCACGGCATGGTGATACGCCACGGGGAAGCCTTCACGCTGAGCGACAGGCTGACCGTGAGAAGGGATGGGGAGGTCGTTTACCGGCCTACCGTGCATTACGCCTACTGTCCGGCGGACGCGGCCATAGCGTCGCTCAACGAACTGCGCGGCGCCGATTACAAGCTCCAGCCGAAGGTGCGCATCATGAACGACGATATAACCGGGGGCGAGGACGCCCTGGGCGCGCTGCTGATGGGGCACCGGTATAACGCCTGGTGGACCGGCAGCATACTGGATATCGCGCAGGCCAGGCGCCTGCTGCCGCACCAGAACGCCACCACGATACAGGTCGGCATAGGCGTCATAGCCGCGGCGTTGTGGATGCTGGAAAACCCGGACCGCGGCCTCTGCGTGCCGGAAGATATCCCGCACGATTATGTGCTGAAGATAGCCGCTCCCTGGCTCGGCAAACTGCATTCCGGGCCCTCGGACTGGACCCCCCTGAAGCATTATACGAACAGGTTCAAGGGGCACAACAATCCCTGCGTCGACCTGAAAGACCCGTGGCAGTTCAAGAACTTCCTCATCACGGACGGGGATTAGCCTGGAGGAAAAAAGCGCGCTCAGCGCGGCCACGGAGGGCCATGCGGGCACGGCGCCCGCACCGGCCTTCCGTGGAAAAACCGCTGAAGTTTAAGCATTGCCGGGCGCTGCGGCAGTGAAGCCGGCGGACAGCGGCAGCGTGGGATGAACCTCGTCCTCGGGGGAAAAAGCCGCGCGCCGCTGGCGGGCGCGGGCCGATACTTTATAGAATTGATGCGGTTCAATCGCCCTGACGGCCGGACAGAGGACAAACACATGGAAATAGGGATCGTAGGCCTGCCCAACGTGGGAAAATCAACGCTGTTCAACGCGCTCACCAAGGCCGGCGCGGCTTCCTCCAACTACCCTTTCACCACCATCGACCCGAACGTGGGCGTAGCCTCGGTGCCGGACAAGCGCCTGGACGCGCTGTTCGACCTGTTCAAGCCGCCCAAGAAGGTGCCGTCCTACATCAAGTTCGTCGACATCGCCGGCCTGGTGAAGGGCGCTTCCAAGGGCGAGGGCCTGGGCAACAAGTTCCTGGCCAATATCCGCGAGGTGGACGCCATCGTGCAGGTGGTGCGCGTGTTCAAGAACCCCGACGTGGTGCACGTGCTGGGCGAGGTTGACCCGATCCGCGATATTGAAGTGATAGAGACCGAGCTGATGCTGGCCGACATGGAAACCGTGGACAAGGCGATGGAGAAGAACCAGCGCGACCTGAAGGCCCGGACCAAAGACGCCGAGGAAAAGAAGGTGCGGCTCGAGAATATTAAAAAGCTGCTGGCAGACGGGAAACCCGCCCGCGCCGCCGGCTACGCCATCGATGAAGTGCGCGATTTCAACCTGCTCACCGTCAAGCCCGTCTTCTTCGTGGCCAACACCTCCGAGCAGCCCGATAAGGAAGTGCTGGCCAAACTGCGCGAATATATCAAAGCCCGGAGCGCCATCCTGGTGGAGATCTCCGCCAAGATCGAGTCGGAGATCAGCGAGCTGCCCGACGAGGAAAAAGCCGTGTTCATGAAGGACCTGGGCGAGGAATACACGGGCCTGGAGAAAATGGCGCTGGCCGGCTACCAGCTGCTGGACCAGATCTCCTTCTTCACCGCCGGCTCGGAGGACGAGGTGCGCGCGTGGAGCCTGAACCGGGGGCTCAAGGCGCCGCAGGCGGCCGGCCGCATCCATACCGATTTCGAGAAAGGCTTCATCCGCGCCGACATCTATTCCTTCGCCGACATCATGCAGTACAAGACCGAAAAAGCCCTGAGGGAAAAGGGCCTGATCCGCTCCGAAGGCAAAGAATACGTGATGAAGGACGGGGACATCTGCTTCTTTAAGTTCAACGTTTAGCCTGGCCGTCCACAGCCTTATTGTAAGGCTTTACTTGTCCGTTCGCATTTATATTATAATACGGGCATGGTTGAAACATGGCGATTCAAGGATGAATGGCTGGTACGAGCGCTGGCCGGGGTAAAAGGCGCCGACCAGGCGCTGCCCAAGTTCCGCGCCGATAAGAAGCCATACCTGTCCCACGCGCTGACAGACTCCGGGCTCCTCCCGGTTCCGCAGCTTGCCAAACTGATCGAGCTGGTTTTCAAGGCAAAACACTTCCCGCTCTCCGCGGAGAAAGTCGACAAATTCGCGCTGTCCCTGCTGAAAGAAAAGATCTGCCGCAGGTACAATATCCTGCCCGTAGGCCTGACTGAGACCGAGATGCAGGTGACGGGAGACAATCCGTTATCCATGGACACCCAGGCGGACCTGGAAGCGCTTACAGGGCGCAGGGTGATAATGATGTACTCTCTTCCGCTCACGATCGAAACCTGCATGGCGGAGCTCTTCAAGGCCGACGAGGTGGTCTACGATCTTCTCTCCAGGATAGAGGCCCAGGACGACATAATGGTGGTCGGCGAGGAAACCGCCGTGGTAAGGGAGGATCTGGCAGTGACCTCGCCCATTATCGCCCTTGTGAACTCCATCATTTCGCAAGCCTACCGCAAGCGTTCTTCCGACATCCACATCGAACACGACGAGAAAGGCAGCCACGTCCGCATACGCATAGACGGCATCCTGAAGAACGTCATGTCGCTGCCCAAACATATCGCCACCGGGCCGCTGGTTTCCAGGATCAAGATAATGGCCGACCTGGACGTTTCCAACCACCTTCGGCCGCAGGACGGCCGGACCAAACTGCGCATAGGCAGCGCCGAAGTGGGCCTGCGGGTTTCCGTACTGCCCACAGCCTTCGGAGAGAAGGTCGTAATGCGCATACTCGACCAGCGCGCGGCCGAAGTGCCATTCGAAAAACTGGGATTCGCGCCGGAAGTAGCCGCGGGCATAGAAAAATGCCTGAAAGCCAACCAGGGCATATTGCTGGTCACCGGTCCCACCGGCTCAGGAAAGACCACGACGCTCTACTCCGCGCTGAACAAGACCAAACAGGAAAGCACCAACATCGTTACGGTGGAAGACCCCATAGAATACAAGCTGGCCGGCATCAACCAGGTGCAGATCAACGAGAAGCAGGGCCTCACGTTCCCGGTAGTGCTGCGCTCCGTGCTGCGCCAGGACCCGGACATAATCATGGTGGGCGAGATACGCGACAGCGAAACCGCCGACGTAGCCTTCCAGGCGGCCATGACGGGGCACCTGGTATTCTCCACGCTGCACACCAATGACACGATCTCCACCATCTCGCGTCTTATGGACATGGGAGTGGACCGGTTCAAGATCTCGCCCGGACTCCTGGCTATAACCGCCCAGCGGCTGGTGCGCAGGCTCTGCCCGCTGTGCGCCACGAAAATACCTCCGGAGGAAGTGGACAAGGACATACTGAAAGCCATGACGGGTTACGGTCTGGAACCGGCCTGTTACAGGGGCGCCGGCTGCAGGAACTGCGAAGGCAGCGGCTATGCGGGGCGCACCTCCATAGTCGAGCTCCTGATGGTGGACTCCGAGGTCAAGAACCTGATCAATTCCGGCGCCAGGGTAGAGGAATTAACAAAGGCCGCCACAGCCTCGAAGAGCCTGCGCACCATGACGCATGACGCGCTGTGGCAGCTTTCCAAGGGCAAGACCGACCTGGCCGAGATTACCCCGTATCTTTTATTGAAGGAAAATGAAGCGTCCCAGCCTGCCGCAAGGCCTGCTGCCGCCGCACCGACCGCCCCCGCCCCCGCCAAGCCTGCGGCAGCGGCGCCGGCAACCCAGGCCGCACAGGCAGCGCCCGCCAACGGCAAGCCGCGCGTCATGATAGCAGAAGACGACGCCATAATGCGCCTGCTGCTGAATAAATTCATTTCGGACGCCGGCTACGAGGTGCTGGAAGCGGTCGACGGCGAAGCGGCCCTTACGGCCATTGCCGCCGGGCAGCCGCCCGACCTGCTTTTATCCGATATCAACATGCCCAAGATGAACGGTCTGGAACTGGTGAAAGGTTTGCGCGAAACCCTGGGGCTCGCGGAACTGCCCATCATCATGCTCACCACCGAGAGTTCGGACAAGAGCCAGGAGCTGGCCTTCAAGCTCGGGGCGGACGACTATATCATCAAGCCCTTCAAAGCGCCCCTGGTCATAGCCCGCATAAACGCGGCTTTAAGGCGCTCCGGCCGCATCCAGTAGCGCCGATGAGCGAAGAGAAACTTCCCACGAAGTTCCTGCCGGCGGAAAAGGCCGCTCCCGCGGAACTGGAACGCCACCGCCGGCTGTTCCTGGAGTCGCCCGCCATCACCGGCGTCCTGGACGGCATGCTTAATTTCAGCATGGTCCTGAACCGCCAGCGGCAGGCGGTTTTTGTAAACAAGTCTTTCCTGGATTTTATAAAAGAACACGGTATAAAAGACCCCGTCGGGCAAAGGCCCGGCGAACTGGCCGGCTGCGTACACGCCGCCGAAACCACGGGCGGCTGCGGCACCACGGCATCCTGCCGCTACTGCGGCGCCGGGCAGGCGCTGGCGGCGGCCCTGGGCGGAACAGGGGCCGTAAAAGAATGCCGCATCCTGTCCAAGAAAAGCGGCGACGACCTGGACCTGCGTGTGCAGGTGATACCGTTCAAATACAACAACGAAGATCTCCTGCTGATCTCCATGATGGACATCAGCTCCGAAAAGCGGCGCCAGGTGCTGGAGAGGCTTTTCTTCCACGATATCCTCAACACGGCCGGAGGCGTGCAGGGCCTTATCGGGCTTATGGTCGACACGCACCCGGCCGAAGCCCATACCTATGTGCCCGCGGCCTCGGAGGCTTCGGACCGGATGGTAGCCCAGATACTTTCCCAGAAGGACCTGGCCGCGGCCGAGCGCGGCGACCTGCAGGTTAAGAACTCGGAATTCCCGGTCCCCGAATTCCTTGAAGAGATCGCTGCGCTGTTCCGGACCCATGAAGTGGGCAAGGGCATGCAGGTGGTGGTGGCGGGAGGCTGCGGCGGCCTCACTATAAATACGGACAAGGCCCTGCTTTCCCGCGTTATCGGCAACCTGGTAAAAAACGCGCTGGAAGCTGAAAAGCCCGGCGCTACTATCACCGTAGCCTGCCGGAAAACTCCCGGCGGAACCGCCTTCACGGTACATAACCCGGGGGCTATCCCCGAAGATTCCCGCCTGCAGGTTTTCCAGCGCTCTTTCTCCACCAAAGGCGAAGGCCGCGGGCTGGGAACTTACAGTATAAGGCTGCTCACCACCAGGTACCTCAAGGGCAGTGTTTCTTTCACCACCGGCCCCGCGGGCACGCAATTCCGCGTGGAACTGCCCGCGAAATAGGCCTTGAATTTCCCGCTTTTCGGGGGTATACTATATTGCAGGAAGCAGCCGTCGGTAAGGCAGGGTGTCTTATGGAGCCCACGCAATAGAACAGCGGCAAACCATAAAGCCGCGCAACAGGGAAAGCCGGGGAAGTTCGCCCCGGCTTTCATTTTGCGGGACCTGGCGCCGCTTTAAATTATAAAATTACCCTGTGAGCCTTGAACTCAATTTAAACACGGCCCTGGTGCCCCAATTCGGCCTCAACCCCAAACAGGCCGAGGCGGTGCAGTATTTCGCCGGGCCGCTGCTGATACTGGCCGGCGCCGGCACCGGCAAGACCAAGACCCTCACCTCCAAGATCGCCCTGCTCATAGCTTCCGGCGTTTCCCCCGCCCGCATCCTGGCCATCACTTTCACCAACAAGGCCGCGCAGGAAATGCAGCAGCGCGTGGGCAAGCTGGTGCCCTACTCCGGCGGCATGTGGATACACACCTTCCACGCGCTGGGCGCCCGCATGCTGCGCCAGCACGGCCGCCTTATTGGCATCAGCCAGGATTTCGTCATCTACGACGCCGACGACCAGAAGAAGCTGATCGGGCTGGCCATGGAGGAGCTGGGCTTTGAAGCCGAAAAGACCAAGGCTTCCCTCTACCTCAGTATCATTTCCCGCGCCAAGGACGACCTGCTCGACGCGGAATCCTATTTGATCAACGCCGAGGCGTCCAACGACCCGACGCGCCTGAAAGCGGCCCAGATCTACCACCGCTACCAGAAGAAACTCACAGAAGCGGGCGCGCTGGACTTCGGCGATATGATAGTGCGCCCGGTGCAGCTGCTCAGGGAAAAGCCCGAGATCCTCGAGTATTTCCAGGAGCTTTTCCAGTACATCCTGGTGGACGAATACCAGGACACCAACCATTCCCAGTACGTGCTGGTAAAAATGCTCAGCGCCAAGCAGCGCAACCTGTGCGTGGTGGGCGACCCGGACCAGAGCGTCTACGGCTGGCGCGGCGCCGACATCCGCAACATCATGGATTTCGAAAAGGATTTCACCGACGCTTTCACCGTGGTGCTGGAGGAGAACTACCGCTCGACAGCCCGCATCCTGCACGCCTCCAACGAGGTGATAAAGCACAACCGCAACCGCCGCCCCAAGAACCTGTGGACCAAGGCCCCCGAGGGAGAGCCGCCGAAGCTCCTGGCCTTCGACAATGAAACCGAAGAGGCGCGCGGCATCATGTACGAGATCAAGCAGCTCACCGGCCGCGGCGGCTACACCTACAATGACATCGCCGTCTTCTACCGCACCAACGCGCAGAGCCGCTCCTTCGAAGAGGCGGCCCGCCGGGACCGGATCCCCTACCGCCTTATCGGCTCGGTACGGTTCTACGAGCGCAAGGAGATCAAGGACGTCCTGGCCTATCTCAAGATCCTCGTGAATCCCTCCGACACCATCAGCCTGCTGCGCGTGATCAACACCCCCGCGCGCGGCATAGGCAAGACCGCCATGGACCACGTAATGGCCTGGTCGCGCCAGAAGGAGATGCCCCTGTACGACGCGCTGCTCAGCGCCGAGCAGGTGCCGGAGCTAACCAACACCGCGCGGCGCGGCATCAAGGAATTCCTGGACCTGTTCGAAGGCGTGAAGTCCGACCTGTTCTCGGCCACGCCCACGCTGATGCTTGAAAAGCTCCTGACGAACTCCGGCTACTGGAAGATGACGGAGGACCTGGCCGAAAAGGAGCCGCAGGAGAGCCTGGCGCGCCTGGGCAATCTGCAGGAACTGGTCAACGCCGTCAAGGAATTCGAGGAGCGCTGCGTCAAAGAAGGCACCGCCCCCAATTTGCCCAAATACCTCGAGGAAGTGATGCTGGCGTCGCAGGTGGACGCCATCAACACCGAAACCCACGCCGTTACTTTCATGACGGTACACCTGGCCAAGGGCCTTGAATTCCCCGCCGTCTTCCTGACCGGGCTCGAGGAAAATCTTTTCCCCATCAACGCCGGCAATTCCTCGGAAGAGGACATGGAGGAGGAGCGCCGCCTGGCCTATGTGGGCATGACGCGGGCGGAGAAAAGGCTTTTCCTGACCTGGGCCGGCACGCGCCGGGTTTACGGCACCACGTATCCCAACCTGGCTTCGCGTTTTATTTTTGAAAGCAAAGTGGCGCCCGAAACGGCGCAGCGCCCCGGCGAGGAGGACGTGCAGGTCCTGACCGCTTACCAGCCCCCGCCCAGCATACCCCGCGTGGGCAAGGGCCGCCGGGTCATCCACCCGGTGCACGGGCCTGGCCGCGTGGTGGACCAGATGGGCAGCGGCGAATTCGCCAAAGCCACCGTGGTTTTCGACAGCGGCGTGCGCCAGACCTTCATGCTTAAGTACGCGCCGCTGCAACCCTTATAAAGGAAAGAACTTATGTCCAACAAGGAACATTCCGCCGGCGGCGTTATTTTCGAGGACGGCAATCTGCTGTTGATCCTTATGCGCAACCTCGAGGGCAAAGAGGTCTGGACCTTCCCCAAAGGCCACCTGGAGCCCGGCGAAACGCCCGAGCAGGCCGCCGTGCGCGAAGTGGCGGAAGAAACCGGCTGGGACTGCGAAGTGCTTTCGGACCTTTACAAGGCCGAGTATTCCTTCCTGCGCGGCGATACGATGGTGGATAAAGACGTGCGCTGGTTCCTGGTAAAGCGCGTGGGCGGCGACGGCATGCCTAAAACCACCGACGAAGTGCTGGACATGAAATGGCTGCCTCTGGCGGAAGCCGAGAAAGAGTTGCTCTACCAGAGCGACCTGGAAATAGTGGACCTGATAAAAAAGATGCCTTGACGGCGTCTCCGGGGCCGCAGCGTCTTTCCGGAAAATAAAAAATACTGGGTCAGGGTTTCGTCAGGGACTTCCAACTGTCCGGGTGCGCTTTTTTTTCGCAGATCTGTCTTACCAATTCTTCAACCCGGAGCTTGTTCTGCACCGTCGGGTCCAGCCGGCTGGCTTCACGCGCGGCCACCAGCGCTTTGTCGATATTCCCCGTCTCTTCCAGGATCTCGCTGAGCCTTTCATGGTAGAAAGCGTTGAGCGGGTCCTGCTCCAGCGCCTGGAATAAAGCCGCGGCTTCCGGCGGCAGCGGGCTGGTTTTATGAGGCACCAGCTGGCGCGGCTTATGCTGGGCGTGCCGCCGGCGGGCGAGCCTCCTTTTGAACTCCAGGTAAAGGAAGACGCCGGCCAGCGCGGCCAGGTTGGCGGCGGCCGCCGCGGCCGGCCAGCGCGAAAAAAAGAACCGGTTTATAAAATACACCGTGGTGAAAGCCACGGAGCCCGCCAGGAAAGTGAGGGACAGCGGCTGCACGCGCCGGCGGGAGGCGTCCGCTTTTTTCTCCAGCAGCCACACCACCACCCCCGAAAAAGAGAGGGCGGACATGGAGCAGAAGAGTATGGTCCAAGGCGTGGTCTCTGCCATAAGTTCCGACGCCGCCGGCCCGCAAGCCGGGCGCGTCAGGTGCGGCGTTTATCCATAAAGGCTTTCAGCGCTTCGGCCATCGAGCCGGCGGGTTTGGTTTCCTCGCGGCGCTGCGGCCGGTTGTCCGGCCGGCGGGGCTGAGCCGGCCCCGCGGCCGCGGGCCCGCCGCCGCGGCTCTCGCGGGGCCCCACCACCGGGTTGGATTTCATCGACAGCGCTATGCGGTTGCGCGCCAGGTCTATGTCGGTGACCGTCACGCTCACGCGCTGCCCCACCTTCACAACGGCGGCGGCGTCGCGCACGAAAGTGTCGGCCAGCTCGCTGATATGCACCAGGCCGTCCTGGTGCACGCCGATGTCGACGAAGGCGCCGAAGGCGGCCACGTTGGTGACTATGCCGGGCAGTTTCTGGCCGGGTTTCAGGTCCCCGATCTTCTGCGCTTCGCCGAAGGTGAAAGCCTCGAACTGTTTGCGCGGGTCGCGGCCCGGCTTGGCGAGCTCGGCCACTATATCCCTGAGCGTGGGCTCGCCTACGCCTTCGGCCGCATATTTTGAAATATCTATTTTCGCCCGCAGCGCCGCGTCGGAGATGAGGTCGGCCACCGTGCAGCCCAGGTCGGCCGCCATCTTCTCTACTATCTCATAGCGCTCCGGGTGCACGGCGCTGGAATCCAGCGGGTTCTTGCCGCCGCGCAGGCGCAGGAAGCCGGCGGCCTGCTCGAAAGCCTTGGGGCCCAGCCGGGGAACTTTCTTAAGCGCGGCGCGCGACGGGAAAGCGCCGTTGGCGTTGCGATAGTCCACTATGTTCTTGGCCAGCGACGGGCCCAGGCCCGAGACATACGAGAGCAGTTCGCGGCTGGCGGTGTTCAGCTCCACGCCCACGCTGTTGACGCAGCTCATCACGGTGTTATCCAGGCTCTTCTTCAGGTCGGCCTGCTCCACGTCGTGCTGGTACTGCCCTACACCTATGGACTTGGGGTCGATCTTGACCAGTTCGGCCAGCGGGTCCATCAGGCGGCGCCCGATTGAAACGGAGCCGCGCACGGTCACGTCCTTGTCCGGGAATTCTTCGCGGGCCACCGCGGAGGCGGAGTAAACGGAAGCGCCGCTCTCGTTGACCATAATGACGGTCACCCCTTCCAGCTTAAGGCCGCGCGCGAACTCCTCGGTCTCGCGGCCGGCCGTGCCGTTGCCTATAGCTATGACTTCCGTCTTATATTCCGCGGCCAGCTTCCTGACCTTGTCCGCGGCGGAAGCCGCGGCGCCGTCGCCGTTGTGCGGGTAGATCACGTCGTCGTGCAGCAGCTTGCCGTTGGCGTCCAGGCAGACCAGCTTGCAGCCGGTGCGGAAGCCCGGGTCCAGCGCCAGGACGTTCTTATGGCCCAGCGGCGAAGCCATCAGGATCTCGCGCAGGTTGCGGGCGAAAACGGCTATCGCCTCGGCGTCGGCGCGCTTCTTCGTCTCGAGCCGGGCTTCGCCTTCCATCGAAAGCAGCAGCAGGCGGCTGAAGGCGTCCGTCACCGCTTCCTTCACCTGCCGGCCGCAGGCGCCGTCGTTCTTCACGAACAGCGGCAGCAGCAGCGCCACAGCCTCTTCGGCCTCCACCTCGATGCGCATGATCAGGAAGCCCTC
>DAOPZW010000053.1:0-16787 GCA_035353595.1 Elusimicrobiales bacterium
GACACCGGCAGAGGTCTTTAACAGTTTTGTTGCACTAGCGCCTTGAATGTGCCGCTCCGCAGCACGGAGGCGGCCGGGGCCGCCATTTTCCGGAGGGCGTCCATGGCCTTCTGCGCGCGGTATTCCTGCATAAAGCCCATTATGGCGTTAAGGATGATTATGGCCGCTATCACGGCGGCGTCCAGCCTTTCGCCAATAGCCCCGGAAATAGCGGCGGCCGCTATGAGTATAGCTATCATGAAGTCTTTGAACTGCCCAAAGAACATGGCCAGCGCGGTGAGCTTCGGCTTTTCTTTTAGGGAGTTGGGCCCGTATCGCCCCAGGCGCAGGGCAGCTTCCGCGGCGGTGAGCCCGGTGCGTGAGGTCCCCAGCGCTTTCAGCGTTTCTTCGGCCGTGCGTTTATGCCAGGCGGCGGCCCCGCCTGGTTCCCCTGTTTCCGTCATGACGCCCCTTTCCCGGAATTATACATTGTTCTTTCGCCGGCCAACAGCGCCGCCGGTTTGTGCGCCGCCCGGGAAGGTTTCTTGGGGGGACCGGGATTTTGCCGGCGGCCGCATTTTTGGCATAATAAATCGTGGTGAATAACTTTACGCGCACACCGGCACGGTCCGGCGCGGGCCCGGGAGGCAGCGATGAGCGTATCTTCACATCTGACCCCGGATCCGGAGCGGCGGCTCCGGGTGATCTACGGGAATATTTATAATTCGCTTAAGTGGACGGACATAAAGCTGGGCGCGCTGACGTTCTTCGCCATGGCCGAGCTGGCCGTGATCAAGACCGCGGCGCCGGAGGGCGCGTACGGTTCTTTCGCGCTGCTGGCGCTGTGCGCCGTGCTGCCGGCGGGCGTCCTGGGCGTTTCACCTTTTATCGAAACGCAAAGGCGGCTGCCGTTGCTGGAGCCGGGCGAGAAAAAACAGCGCCCCGCGGATTCCCTGATCAGCGAATACGATATCGCCGGGTATTCCCGCCTGGAACTGACAGGTTTCCTGGACAGGTACCTTGGCGGCGGCATAACGGCGACGCCTTATTATGAGGATATCGTCGGCCAGATCGTCGCCGGCGCGCGCATAGCGGCGCGCAAGCTCCGTCTCTTCAGGGGCGCCTGCGCGCTGGCCGGCATAGCCCAGCTCCTGCTGCTGCTGCAGTTCGCAGCGCGGGCTTTATGAATAAAAAAAAGATCCTGATCCTGGCGGCGGCCGGCAGCCTGGCTCTCGGGGCCTTAGGGGCGGGCCTGTATTTAGCCCTCGGCGCGTGGTCGCGCAATTCCGCGGAAGTCGCGAAGTATTTACGTCTCGGGCTCGACTACAACGCCAAGGGGGAGCCGGACAAAGCGATAGAGAGTTTATCGAAGGCGCTGAAGCTTTCCCCGAAACTCGTCCCTGCCTATTACAGCCGCGGGGCCGCCTATCGCGCCAAGGGCGAGTATCTCCTGGAGATAGCCGATTATTCAAAGGGCCTGGCCCTCGACCCGAAGAATACCGAGGCCTACAGCCGGCGGGCCGCCGCCCATTTCGCAGTGGGAGATTTCAACAGCGCCATAGAGGATTACGGCAAAATTATAACCCTCTCCCCGGCCTCCCTGCCCGCCTACAGCGGCCGCGCGCTCGCCTACCTCAGGAAAGGCAAGTACGCCAAGGCTATCGAGGATTATAGCAAGGTGCTGGCTACCGACCCGTCCGCCGCGGTATACAGCAGCCGCGGGCTCGCCTACGCCCGCAAGGGCGAGGACGCCAAGGCGGCGGCCGACTGCGCCAAGGCTTTCGAGCTGGACCCGAAGTCCGTGGACGCTTATATTAACCGGGGGTCGGTCTACGACGCCGAGGGCGAATATGACAAGGCGATAGAAGATTTCACCGCGGCGATAGCCATTGCGCCGAAGTCGGATGCGTACAGCGGCCGCGGGCTCGCTTACGCCAAACAGGGCGACTATATGAAGGCGCTTGAAAACCTGGCCCAGGCTATTGCGCTTGACCCGAGGAACGCCATCGCGTACCGCAGCCGCGGGGTGGTCTATATCAAGCGGGGCGAATACTCAAGGGCCATAGAGGACCTGTCCAAAACCATCGCCCTCACCCCGAAGGACGGCACGGCCTATTATAACCGCGGCGTAGCCTATACCAGGGCGGGCGAGCGGGCCAAGTCGGCGGCGGATGTCGACATGTTCCAAAGCTTGTCCAGGTAAGGGGCGCTGCTGCGGCCAAGGCCGGGCCGGGGCTATGCGTGCCGGTCGAACGGCAGGATAAGCGGGGCGGCGGGCAGCTCGGCCTTGAAGATCCTGCGGCCCTTTTTGAAAATTGAAAGCTGTTTGCCGGCTACGGATATACTGTCGCCCGCGGCGACGCTCTTCCCCCCGGTTTTAAGCCCGACCAGCTGCGCGGTCCCGCTGTAGGCGGCAGAGTTTCCCGAGGCGGTCCCTTCAAGTATCGCGAAGTTGAAATCGTCAAGATACAGGACGGGTTTAGCCAGCAGCGAATATTCCGAATCCCGGTCGAGCGCGCTTTTGTGCCTCATTATATTGAGCAGGTTGGTCTCGGCTATCCTGAGGCTGGCGACGCAGCCGTAGGAGCAGGGGTTGTGGGAGATGAGCGAGATGGGCCTGAGGCTGGCGAAATCGAGCCTGGGCGCTTTAGGCCCGACGAGCCGGCCGTCGAAATCGAGAATATTGTTTATCGGCCAGAAAAACTCGTCCCTCGCTCCGGCGCAGCGCCGGATATAATTGGCCGCGCCCGCCCCGCCGCTCTTCACCCTGGCGAAGTGCGCTTTAACGCAGCAGGCCGGGTAGCCCAGCAGCATCCCTATCACGTCAAAACGGTTCTTCGCGTAGGCTTCGGAGGCCATCTCCAGGTATTCGGCCTTTTTCGAGATTATAAAGGTGTTCTGGCGCGCCCGGTAGTCGTGGGTGGCGTTGAGTATTTTGAATTTCAGCCCGTGCAGCGCGAAGGTCTTTTTTAATCTGGCGAGCAGCGCGGGCTGAATGGCCGTAGAGATTATTTTTTTCTGGCCGTACATCAGCCCCACCGTGTCCGGGCTTTTTAGGCCGTAAAAATCCTTAAAGGACAGCTCCTGTATTTTCGGGGGGACAGGCGGCATAAGCGGTCTTCTTTTCCGGCGCGGCCGCTTATTTCTTCGCCTTTTTCTTTTCGTGGCCGAGGGCGCTTATCCGGAACCTGACATTATCTCCCAGGTCGCCGATCTTGTTCGTAACAGTGACGATCATCGTTTTTCCGGATTTCAGAATGGCGGTCTGGGGGAACGAATTGTTCAGCTTTATCTCCAGGCCGTTCACGTTCGCGAAGACCTTCCGGTCGGAGCCTTTAAAGGAGGTCATTATGGCAGGCAGCACTTCGCTGCCCACGCGCCGCAGCATTTCTTCGTCGTAGGCGAAGGAATCGAAATCCACTTTGACGGTCACTTTGCCGCCCGCCGCCGCTACTTCGCGCTTGAAATTCGGGATCGTGATATTCTCCAGTTTAGCTTTCGCGGAGTCGTTCCCGGCTTCTTTTGCGGGGGGCGCCGCGCGCCCGCCGGCCTTCTCGTCAAGCGTCTTGCTGTACTGGTCCACCCAGTCTTTTTCCAGCCTGGCCGCGGCGGCGTTGACGATCTCGCCGGAGCCGGCCCCTACCAGGCGGGCGTTCAGTTCCAGCTGCGCGTCAGGCAGTTCGGTGAGGGTTCCCACCACTACCCAGTCCGCGCCCAGCATTTTGCCGATGTTCCTGGCGGAATCGGAGTCTATGATGCCGGAGCGCTGGAGTTTCAATTCCTGGAATACTTTCTCTATCTCTTTGCGCTCGATCACTTTGACTTTTTGGGCTTTCACCAGTTCGGCGGTGATCCGCTCGGCCACTACGTTCCCGTCGCGGGAATCGCGTCCGTCGGAATAGGAAAACCCCGCCACGGCTATAGCTTTATCCGCGCCCGTAAGGTCTTTAAGCAGTTCGCCGGCAAGCTGCCCGTAGGCCTTTGACGCGGTTACCGGGGCTGTTTTATTAGTATCACCCGAAGGGCGTTCGGCCTGCGCGAGGGCGGGTATAAAGAGCACGGCGGCTATAAGTGTCGCGGTCATTTGAATGGTCCTTGTTTGCCGGCTTCGGCCTCTTGCGGCTGCCGCTTTGCGGCCGGTTCGCTTTAACTTTAACAATTTTCCGCGCCGTTTGCACGCTGCGCGCCGCATGTCCGGCGCCCTGCCGGGTAAACGGCCGGGCTTTATTCATATAATAAGGCGGGATGAAGCCTTTTAAGTTCTCGAAAAAGAACCGGGAATACATAAAGTGGGACAAGAACCACAAGGAAGTCCGCGTCTTCCCGAAAAAGAAGGCGGAGCCGGTGCAGCCGGGCCCGGCAGCGGCCAGCGCCGCGCCGGCGGCGTCTTCAGCGCCGGACGACGGCGCCGCTGCGGGGATCTACGCCAATATGGCGGTGGTCACCAATACGGAGACCGAATTCCTGCTGGATTTCCTTTTCCTCTGCCCCGGCCAGTCAAAAGCCAAAGTCCTGGCGCGCGTGATCTCAAACCCCGCCGGCGTCCGGCGCCTGTGCGCCGCCCTGCGGGAAAACATAAAGCAGTACGAGGCCCGCTTCGGCCCGGTTAAAGAATAAAGCCGCCGGTCCGCCGTCCGTCCTGACCGTAAATGGAACTATCACAAGACCAGCATAATGCCCTGGCTGAACTCCTGGGCTGGTATAAAGACGCCGGAAAAAAACAGTTCATCACGCTGGGCGGCTACGCCGGCACGGGCAAGACCACGCTTATCGCGGTCTTTAAAAGCGGGCTGGCAGCGTCGGGAGCGAAGATCAGGATAGCGTTCTGCAGCTATACCGGCCGGGCGGCGCAGAACCTGAAGAACAAGCTCAAAGAAGCCGGCGCCCTGAGCGCCAAAGACAGCGTGAGCACCATCCACGGCCTGATCTATACGCCCCTGGAAGACGGGGACGGGCGGATCTCCGGCTGGGACCGCAAGGAAGAACTGGAGCGCGACCTGATAATCGTCGACGAGGCGTCCATGGTGGACGGGGCGATCTGGCGCGACCTGCTGTCCTACAATATCCCGGTGATCGCCGTCGGGGACCACGGCCAGCTG
This sequence comes from Elusimicrobiales bacterium, assembly GCA_035353595.1. Lineage (GTDB taxonomy): Bacteria > Elusimicrobiota > Elusimicrobia > Elusimicrobiales > UBA9959 > UBA9959. The sequence continues at coordinate 5,079 of DAOPZW010000053.1, forward strand.
CCGCCCATCGCCGGCAATTTCAACCTGATGGAAGCCCCGGAGATCCTGCTCACCCGGATCCACCGCCAGGCTAAAGACAATCCTATAATTAAAGTTTCCGAATACGCCCGCACTACGGGGCTGGTGCCGGTAAAAAAGTACGGGCCCGGCGTAGCCAAGTATTCGCGCGAGGACAGCGAAGCGCAGGAGAAGACCGGCGAACTGCTGGAGTCCTATTCCCCGGATACCCTGATCCTGTGCGGCTATAATTCCACGCGCACAAAAATTAACCAGTTCATCCGCGGCTCGCTGGGCTTTGAAACGCCGGAACCCGCGCGCGGCGACAGGGTGATCTGCCTGCGCAACAACCGGAAGAAGGCCGTTTTCAACGGCATGCTGGGCACCATACAGCATATAGCGGCCGCGCAGAAAGACTGGTACAGCGCCGAGATCAAAATGGACGATCGGGAAAAACTTTACTCGGGGCTCATCTACGCGCCGCAGTTCGGCGCGAAAAGCGGCGTCAATTACACCAAGGACAGGCGGCTGGCCGCCCAGGGCGACCTTTTCGATTTCGGCTACGCGCTGACCGTGCACAAAGCCCAGGGCAGCCAGGCCAGGAAAGTGATCATGTTCGAGGAGCGCTTCGCGCAGATGGACGACGAGATGTGGCGGCGCTGGCTGTATACCGGCGTCACCCGCGCCGAAGAGGAACTGTACCTGTTCGGACAGTAAGCCCGCGTGTGCTATAATAAAGGTGCGCGCCGCCCGGCGCGCCCCTATGCGCTAAAGATCCCGCTCCCCGCTTTTGCACAGCTTGTCCGCCGCCCCGCGCGGCTTTTACCGCAGGCGTTTCGTTTTTCAGCAGGAGGCAGTATGCCATCGGCTTTCAAACCCGAAAACACGGATACATACATAAACGGTTCCGCTCTAGCCTGGGCGTTTTCAGACGGGCAGAGCCTGTTCGAAGATCTGAATTTTTCGATAGGCCGCGGGCTCACCGGGATAGTGGGGCCGAACGGTTCAGGGAAGAGCACGCTTTTAAAACTTGTCAGCGGGGCGCTGCAACCCTTGCGCGGCTCGCTCGCGGTGCGCGGCCGGGTGGCGGTGCTGGAGCAGGACGCGTTCGTCCGCGGCGGTTCTACGGCGGCAGAGGTGCTGGGCATTGCCGGGAAGCTGGCCGCTTTAGGGCGTATAGCCGGGGGGGAAGTTCTGCCGGAACTCTTTGAGACCGTGGACGGGGCGTGGGATATCGAAGACGCCGCCGCGCAGGCTCTGGAACGCATGGGCGTGCCCGGTATCGCGCTCAGCCGTGAATTCGGGACCCTGAGCGGCGGGGAAGCCGTAAAGGTGCGCCTGGCCGGCCTGCTGCTGTCAAAACCGGAGATCCTGCTGCTCGACGAGCCCACTAACGACCTGGACGCGGCGGGCCGGGAAATACTGGCCGCCTTCCTGCGGTCCTGGAAAAAATGCGCGGTGGTGGTCAGCCATGACCGCGAACTCCTTTCCCTGGCGGGCAGGATCCTGGAATTGTCCAACCGGGGCCTTGCGGCTTACGGCGGGAATTACGGGTTCTATGTTTCCGCGCGGCAAGGCGAAGACGGCGCGCTCGACCGCCGCATCGCGTCGGCCCGGGAAAAAGTCAAACGCGAGAAAATGGAAATGCGCGAGAACCTGGAACGGCAGGCGCACCGCATGGCCAAAGGCCGCAAGGAGGCCGCCAAAGGCGGCATACCCAAGATCCTCGCCGGGGGGCGCAAGAGACGGGCGGAGAAAACCCAGGGAAAAGCCAAGACCGTCCATGAGGGCATACTTGCCGCGGCGGCGGGAGAACTGAACGCCGTCCGCGCGCTGGCGCGGGAGCGCAACGAGATAAAAGTGGATATGCCGCTGACGGAGGTCCCGAACGGGAAATTGCTGGTAGATGCCAGGGAACTTAACTTCACGTACCCCGGCCGCGCCGTGCCGGTGTTCGGAGCCGCGCTGAGTTTTAATCTCGCCGGCCCCGAGCGCGTGGCCCTGACAGGCCCCAACGGTTCGGGAAAAAGCACGCTGCTCAAGCTGATCCTCGCTGCCGGCGGAGCGGCAGGGCCGCGGGGAGTCCTGGCTGGAGCTTTGTCCGTGAAAACCGCCCGCATAGCGTACCTGGACCAGAAGCTGGGCTTGTTGAAGCAGGACCTCACGCTGCTGGAGAACCTGACCCTGTTCGCCCCCGGAATGTCGGACCCGGACAGGCGGCTGAGGCTCGCGCGCTTCCTGTTCCGCGAGCGGGAAGCGCTGCGCAAAACAGCCACTTTCAGCGGCGGGGAGAAGCTCAGGGCCGCGCTGGCCTGCGTGCTCTCCGCGGCGGAGCCGCCGCAGCTGCTGATGCTGGACGAGCCCACTAATAATCTCGATATCGACAGCATAGAGCGGCTGGAAAGCGCGCTGGCCAATTACAAGGGCGCGCTGCTCGTGGTTTCGCACGATGAAAGATTTATCGGGAACATAGCGGTAAACCGGCGGATCTGCGTCGGGCCGGCGGGGAAAAAGCCGGCGCCTTTTTAACTGTCGCCGGGGAACCGCGGGGAGGCGGCTGACTCTGCGGAGTTCCTTGCTGCAAGCTTAGGTCAGAGCAGATGCGCGGGCGGTACCGCCTGGGCGCAGATGTGTTTTACGGCGGCGGCGGCGCAGGCCATGCCGAAGGCCCCGGTGACGAAGCCGGCCGTGCCCACGACCACGCTTTTCTTGGTGCAGCTCTGGAAATCGTTCTCGCCCTGCGGGCACAGGCAGCCCGCCTTGCAGTCCGTCTGCGGCATGGCTGCGTGCGGCTTCAGCGGCAGTTCTATAGAGCAAACCGCCTGAACGCCGAAATCGCCTTTTTTGGGGAAAGCGTATTTTTCGCGCAGGATCTGGCGGATGGCCCTGGCCAGCGGGTCTATCTCCGTCCTGCCCAGGTCCATCACGCGCACCTGCGTGGGGTCCAGGCGGCCGCCGGAGCCGGTGGAAACTATAAAGGGCACTTTATTGGCGCGGCAGTAGTCGATCAGAAAACACTTTGAAGTGACATGGTCGATGGCGTCGATGACGAAATCCGGCCGCTCCTTCATCAGCTCGCCGCAGGTGGTGTCGTTGAAGTAATTGGCGATGCCGTCCACGCGGGCCTCGGGGTTTATCAGGCGCAGGCGCTCGGCCAGCAGCGGGGCTTTGGGCTTGCCTATCATGCCTGTCAGCGCCTGCAGCTGCCGGTTGAAGTTGCGGATGCACACCGTGTCGAAATCTATGAGCGTTATGCGGCCCACCGCGGCGCGGGCCACCGCCTCGGCGGCCCAGGAACCCACCCCGCCGCAGCCTATCACCATCACGTGCGAGGCTTTGAGCCTGGCGAGAGAGCCGGGGCCCACCAGGCGCGCCATCCTGTCGAAGCGGCGCTCGGGGTCTTCCATCTGCGCGAACGGGTTTTCCTGATCGGTCATTTGAGATATTCTATTTTTTTAAAGGCCCGCAGGCATAGGCCTTTGAAGCCGTCCATCTGGGTATAAGGGCCTTTGACGGCCTTCGGTCCGGGAGGTATTATATTATGCGGGCTAAGATCATTCAGGAGTTTCAATGAAAACTATTCACGCTCTGCTGGCTCTGCTCATAGGTTTCCCCGGATCAATTTACGCTCAGGATTTCGGTTTGAACGGGATCAGCGCCGCGTCCATAGGCCGCGGCGGCGCCGCCGTGCCTACGGCCGGTGCGCCGGCACGGGCGTCGTCCGCAGCGCCGCTGAAAAAATGGACGGTAATCGCCCTGCTCAACGGCAAGAATAATCTTTCCGGCGCCGCCGAGGCGGATATCAACGAGATGGAGGCCGTGGGCTCCAATGCCGACATTAACGTGGTGGTGGAGGCCGGCACCGTGAACGCGCCGGAGGGCAAGCCGCCGGTTTTCTCGGTGAAGCGCTACTATGTGAACAAAGACGCCGACGCCGCGAAAATAACCTCCAGGGCGGTAATGACTTTGAAGAAGGCTGATATGGGGTCCTGGCAGCACCTGGCCGAATTCATCACCTGGGCGAAAACCAATTATCCCGCCGAGCGCTACATGGTGGTGGTCTGGAACCACGGCAGCGGGTGGAAGTCTTTCGGCAAGCCGCTGGCGCAGCTGGCCGCGGACAAAGGGATCTCCTACGACGACGAGACCGGCAACCATATAACCGCCATCGAGATGGCGGCCGCGCTGGCCCAGGCCGGCCCCGCCGACGTTTTCGCCTCCGACGCCTGCCTGATGCAGGAGCTCGCCACCAATTACGAGATACGCCGGCACGCTGAAGTCATCGTCGGCTCCGAAGAGACCGAGCCCAACGAGGGGCAGGATTATACGCGCTTCCTGGGCGCGCTGGCGGCCGCCCCGTCCGCCCCGGCCGAGGAGCTGGGCCGCATGTACGTTAAAGCCTACCGCGATTTTTACGCCGGCACCAAAGACTGGACCACGATCTCCGCGGTGCGGGCGAAAGCTTTCGACGGGCTGCTGCCGCGGGTCAGCGCGCTGGCGGACGCCCTGCTGGCCGGCGACATCCAGTTCGCCAAGGATTCCCGCCGCAAAACCCTTAAATTCGCCGATCCCGACGCCAGGGACCTGGGGCATTTCGCCCGGATAGTGGCGCAGGACGCGAAGGACCCGGCCGCGAAGGCCGCGGCCGCGGCGCTGGACGAATATATCCGCAATGAAGTGGTGATCGCGAAAGATTTCACCGGACAGTTCCAGGACGCTTCCGGCCTGGCCACCTACCTGCCCGTCGTCTACCTGGACGAGGACCGCTACGCCCAGATGTCGTTCGCCATGGCGTCTTCCTGGGACGCGCTCATTAAAAAAATGAAGTCCACCCAGTCGGACGACGATTACTGGGACGATTACCCCGAGGATTGAGGCTGACGCTCCCGCCGCCGCCGGCCGCGCCCGCTGCAGCGCGGCCGCTGTTCCCTTTGCGCCAGCCCCGGGATTTTCTACAATAAGCCTATGGAAACAATTGCCGCGCTGTTCCAGCCGTGGATGATAGTTTTTTACCCCGTCCTTTTTCTCTGCATAATACTCCTGTATTATTTTGATAAAGCCACCCGGAAGAGAATGGGTACTTCCGCTTTTCTCGCGGTCTGTTCTATGGCGGGCATCGCGGCCGCGGGCGCGCTGGGGGCGGGCAGGGGCGCAGGCGGGCTTGTCAAACTGGGCTTTATCCTTTCGCAGCTGCTGGCCGTGATAGCGGCCATAAACGCGGCGGGCACGCTCGCGTTTTCAATGGTGCTGCCGAAACTGCGGGCCAGGATCCCCAGGCTCCTTGAAGACATTATCCTCGCCGGCTCGTACCTGGCCGGGGGCCTCGCCGTTATCTCTGCTTCGGGGGCCGACCTCAGCGGCATAATCGCCACTTCGGCGGTGGTTACCGGCGTGGTGGCTTTCTCTCTGCAGGATACGCTGGGCAACGTGATAGGCGGCATGGTGCTGCACCTGGAAAATTCCTTTATGCCGGGTGACAGGATAAAGACAGGCGAAGACGAAGGGGTGGTGCGCGAGATCCGCTGGCGGCAGACTACGCTCGAGACGCTTTCCGGCGACCTCATCGTAATTCCCAATATCCTGCTGATGAAAAATTCCGTCACGGTGCTGGGCCGGGCTTCCGGCAACCGGCGTTTCCGGGCCGTATCTTTCAATGTTTTCTACGACAGCGCGCCCGGAGAAGTTATAAAGGCCGTGGAACAGGTTTTGCGGGAGGATACGCCCGCGTGCGTAGCCGCGCAGCCGGCGCCCGCCTGCGTGATAAAGGATTTCCAGGCCGGCTTTATCGTTTATGAGGCGCAGTACTGGCTTGAGGACCTGTCCTCCGGCGGGTCTACTGATTCCAGGGTGCGCGCCAGGATCTATTACGCGCTGGCCCGGGCCGGCATTAAACTTTCAGTGCATTCCCGGTCTTTGGTGGTCACCCAGGGCGCGCGGGAAGTGGCGGAGCGCAGCCGCAAAGAGGAGCAGCAAAAGCGGCTGGCGGCGCTCAAGGGCGTTTATGTTTTCCAGGCCCTGACCGAAGAGGAGCGCGAGGTGCTTGCCGGGCGGCTCAGGCCCACGCCTTTCGAGCGCGGGGAGCTGATAACAAAACAGGGCGCCGTGGCGGACTGGCTTTACATTATTTACGAGGGCAACGCGGAGGTGCGGCTGTATTCCGGCAATTCCGACGCTTACCTGGTGGTAAAAACCCTGGGCCCCGGCGATTTCCTGGGCGAGATGGGGCTTTTCACCGGCGAGGCGCGCTCGGCCACGGCCATAGCGTCGGGAGAGGTGCGCTGCTACAGGCTCGACCGCGATGGCTTCGCCGGCGTGCTGGCCAGCCGCCCGGAAATAGCGGAGTCCATCGCCCTGATCCTGGCGAAAAGGCGGATGGAACTGGCCGAAGTCAAAGAGCTGCTGGCGGGCGAGCAGGCGCCGGCGGGCCTGAAAAAGGAACAGCAGGACCTGCTCTCGAAGATCAGGGATTTCTTCAAGCTTTGAACCCGTCGGTAAGCACCCGGAGAAGTTTGATATAATTTGCACGAGACGCAAGACTATCCAGGAGGGGTAAATGGACACCAATACTCAACCGCAGGTTAAGGCCGAAGACGTACTGAGCAAACCGATGGTTTACGACGGCGCGGGCTACAACCGCGAAACCGTCGAGAAGATGCTCACCCAGTACCAGTCCAAGAACACTTCCGACCTTAAAAAATTCACCGATCTTTCCACCGCCTACCAGCGCCTCTCCAAGGAAATGACCGAAGAGGTGGGCGACCAGAAGAGTATTTTCAACTACCTGGGCAACATCGTCACGCTGAAGAACGTGGGCAGCAACGTCGGCGGTCTTATGCACAAGCTGCCCCTGCTGGGAAGCCTGATGCCGGCCCGCGACCTGAAAGTTCTCCTCAACGAAAAAGTTGAAGTAGCCCAGCGGCATGTACAGGAAGTGGGTAACTACCTGGACGTGATGCAGACCGATATAAAGAACCTCCAGGAAGACATGAAGCGCCTGGGCGATAAGATGGTGACCGCCGCCAAGAACGAAGAGACCGCAGCCGGCTACGTGCTGGCGCTGGAAGAAAAACGCAAGGCTCTGGAAGCGGAGCTTAAAGCCATGCCCGACCAGAAGACCGCGGCGGCCCGCGAGATAGAAGCGAAGGTCGCCGAAGTGCGCCGCCTGATCTACGAGCACGGCGCGCAGCTGCGGTTCTTCTCCACCGCCGAGGACCGCATCTCCTCCATCATGACCATGAACGGCCATTTCCTGGAGATCATGACCAACCTCCATTCCAACATGAGCACGCTTTACGCCACCGGCAACGAGCTGCTCAACGAGCTCAACGGCAACCTGGTGGGCCTGGCGTCCATCTCCAAGGCGGGAGAGCTCACCATCGAGATGCGCAACTCCATGGAGTCGCTCAAGCAGAGTGTAAACAAGCTGGCCCGGCTGGCTTCCGAGACTTCGCTTTACCTTACGCAGAACGTGACCAAGCTTACCGCCGAGATGAAGATCTACGACACCGAGACCGAAAAGCTGGTCAGCGACAACCTGGCCACCGAGCGCTCCATTAAAGAGGAGCGCATCGGCGAAACCATAGAAATGGCCAAGAGCAAGTTCGGCGGCGGGCAGAAGGCGGCTTAAACCTTGGACGCGCGGGCCGGTGAGCGGCGGCTGCTGTGCCTTTCCGGTGAAAACCTGGAAGGCTACAGCCGCGCTCTTTCGGCCCTGATCTCGGCGGGCCGCCTTAATTCCTCCTATCCCGACCCTTTTGTCTGCGCGGACTATATCTCCTGCCTGGCCCCGTCGCTGCGGCGGGGGGTTTATGACGGGGTGAACGTTGACAGGCTCAGCGGGCTGCCCGTGCTGAAAGAGGTCCTGGCGGTCAAGATAGACAAGGACCTGGCGCCGGCCTATATAGCCAGCCAGCAGGAAAGGCTGGCCGCCGGCTTGAGCCTGGCGGAGCGCGCGGCGGCGAAACTGGAGTATTTAAAGCGCCTGGTCGCGGTGGACCTGAAGCCGCTCAACCGCCTTGATGTTAAGCTGCGGCGGGTGGACCGCCGGCGCGGCAGCGCTTTTTTTGAAGTGATCTACGACGCCTACGCGCTTTCGCCCGCCGGCTTCACCCGCTACACACTGCAGCTGGAGCAGAAGGACGCGGTCTGGTCCAACGCTTTTCTCGAGCGCAGCGGGGATTACAGCGAACCGACGGGGGAATTCCGGCTGGGGCTGGAAAAATACGCCCAGGACGAGAGCGAACTGCTGTTCCTGATACTGGGCGGCATCAAGGGCATGCGGGTGGAACAGATCTGCCGCGCGCGCATCGGCCCGTTCTGGAGCGCCTGCACCGGCTTTCCGCGCGGCTGGCCCCCGGGCCCGCCCGGCAGCGCCGCCGTGCTGCATTTCCCGGTGGACAGGGCTTCGGTGGAGCTGGACGGCGACATCAATAACGACCCCTTCGAGGGAATGTACAGGGAGTTCCTGTCCGGAGAGGCGAAGGACCTCATAGCCGAGCGGGTTAAAGATCTGGGCTACCGCGTGCACAAGGACCGCAAATTCGCCTGCACGCAAAACGCCGAACCGGCCCTGAGAAAAATGCTGGCCGCATCGGACTGCAGGAACATAATATACGCCATATGAACATCACACTGAACGCTCAATCGCTGGAAAAAGAACTGGAGAGCGCCAGGGCGGCCGTAGCCGCCTCCGGCCTTCCCGCCGCGCTGACCGCGGTGGACGCCGGGGCTTTCGGCACCACGGCCCTTAACCTGCAGGCCCTGGAGTGCGTCGCCGGGGCGCTGGCCTGCGCGCGCGCCGCCGCAGCCGCCGGCGGCGTGCCGCCGGTCTACGCCGCCTATATTTTCGCCCAGGAAGCGGCCGAGCGGCTGGCCTCCGCTTCCGGCCCCTCCGCGCTGCCGGAGACGGCGATGCTTCCCGGCCAGCATTACAAGGCCTGGGCGGCCCTTTCCCTCGACGCCCTCGCGGGCGAGATCCTGGCGGACTGCACGTCTTTTCTTAAGTTTTATTCCGGGCACAGCGACAGCGCCCGGCGCCCCGCGCGCGACAGCGAGGCGGCGCGCTGCCTGGCTTCCTATTTCACGCTGCTGGCGAGGGCGCTGAAGACGGTGGAGAAAGAGCCCGCGGACCTGCTGGTCAGCGGCGGCAAACTTTCGTTCGCCGGCTGGAAGATCTCCCGCGCCGGGGCCGACGAGCCGGGGCAGCTGCTGCCTGTGACTTTCGACGACCTGGTGGGCAACACGGAATTCGTAACGGCGGGCAAGCGGCTCGCGCGCGACATCGCCGGTTTCGACCTGAAAGCCAATAAGAACCCGAAGAAGGTGCGCAACCAGATCCTTTTCGTGCTGGGCAAGCCCGGCTGCGGCAAGACCGTCACTTCCCACGCCATAGGCCGCTACTTCCTGGATATCTGCGAAAAGAGCGGGCTGCCGGCCAAGATGCGCGTCATCCGCCGCACCGATTGGGCGTCTTCCTACCAGAACCAGTCGGCCAAGGGCCTGCTGGATATTTTCAAGACCGAGGTCTTCGATTACGAGGGCGTCTGCGGCGTCTATTGGCCCGACATCGACACCGCGTTCTCCGCCCGTTCCGACGGCGATATCCGGCAGGAGGAGAAGAATATCCTCGGCACTGTTTTCGGCATCCTGGACGGCACCATAGGCCCCAAGAACGGGAAATGGTTCCTGATCTGCGACGCCAATACCGTGCACATGGACGAGGCTACGCTGAGCAGGATCTCCCAGAACCCCATCAACGCGGCGGGGCCGGAGACGCCGGCGGATTTCGTGCGGCTGCTGCGCGACGTGAAGCTGAAGGGCAAAGAGGCCTGGCTGCCCATCAGCCAGGAACAGTGGGATAAGCTGGGGGCGCGCTGCGTGGCGGAGGGGCTGGCCGGCAGGGCGGTGGAACACCTGGCGGGGCGCGTGATAACCAGCATAGAGGATTTCGAGGAGCCGGAGTCGTATTTCAGCCTGTCTTTCGAGGGTAAGCAGAAGATGATCGCCGAACTTTCCAGGCCGGTTACTTTTGAGAAGCTGATGGAAATGCTGGAGAGCTACTGCAGGTTCGAGAAAGAGGCGCAGCGCCGCTCCGAGGAAGAAAAGTTCCTGGACCGGGTCAAAGAGATCCGCTTCAACCTTTCGGCCCAGCAGGCCGCGCTGGGCGTGTTCGACGGCAACAGGGAAAATGGGAAATAATATCTGCGCGCAGGGCATGGTGAGGGACCTGGTCAACCAGTTCTCCGACACCCTGGCTTTTTACCGCGAACTCATCCAGAACGCCATCGACGCGGGCTCCAACCGCATCGACGTCAGCCTGGAGTATGTCCCCGGCCCGCCGGGCGCGCAGGGCCTCGCCGTCATCCGCGTGGAAGACGACGGGTGCGGCATGGACGAGGCGGTGATCGACAATTACCTGCTGGTCCTGTTCCGGTCCACCAAAGAGGACGACCTGACCAAGATAGGGAAGTTCGGCGTGGGCTTCCTGTCCGTCTTCGCGCTGAAGCCGTCGCTGGTGCGCCTTTATACCGCCAAAAACATGCAGAGCTGGCGTCTGGATTTTCCGGATTACCGCTCCTACAATAAATACCGCATGCCGGACCCCCGCGACGGCACGCTGGTGGAGATCCATAAAATGATGTCCGCGCAGGAATACGCGGAACTGTGCGACGATTCGCTGGCCACCGTGAAGCACTGGTGCCGCCACGCCGACACGCGGGTGTTCTTCCGGAACTGCGCCCGCGGCGGGGCTCCGCAGCCGGTCAACGAGCCTTTCGCCCTGCCCGACGGCGAAAGCCTGCGCTACGCGGAGGAGGGGACTGAAGTCGTCATGGGCTTTTCGGCCCCGGAGGCGGTCGCCGGCTCCGGCGCAACGGCTTATACCGGCGCGGATAAGCCTTTTTTCGGTTTTTACAACCGCGGCCTGACGCTTAAGGAGGGCCGGAAGGTTTTTATTCCCGGCGTGGAGTTTAAGATCAAGTCGCGCTACCTCGAACACACCATAACCAGGGACAATGTTATGGAGGACGCCAATTACCAGAAGGCCATGGCCATCATAAAACGCCTGGCCTCCAAAGAGCTGCCCAAAAAGCTGCGCCCCGACCTGGAGGCGCTGGCCGTGCGAATGTCCGACGCGGCCGCGCAGCGCGACCCCGCCGCCATGAAGGCGCTGGAATACGAGTGGGCGAGGCGCAAGACCCTGCTGAAGATAATGGCGGGCTCTTTCCTGGCGGGCTTCAAGTACGATTTCGAGGAATGGAAGATCCTGCCGGCGGTGGACGGCGGGCCCGTGGCCATAGAGGACCTGACCGCCGCCTGGAAGAAGCTCCGCCGGCCGGGCGGCCTGTACGACGATATCCCGGCGTATTTTACGGCCATGGCTCCGGACGTCATAACCCGCGCCCTGTGCGCGCTGGGAGCGCCGGTGCTGCTTGAAACCGCAACCTGCCGGCCCGCCGAATTTATAGCCTGGGCCGGGGAAACGATGGTCCCGGCGAAAACCGCGGAGCTGGTCAGCGCGGAGGAGGCGGCGCGCGATACCCTGCCCCCGGAGCTGGCGGCCTTCCTGAAAACGGTGCCGCGGCTGGGCGGCGTTTGCGGTGGCTATTATACCTGTGTCTACCCGGCCTGGTTCACCTATGAGAGCCCTTCCATAGCCCAGCAGCCCTTCCTTTTCCGCGCGAGGCCCTACGGGCTCGGCCACAGGGACGAGGG
>DAOPZW010000054.1:0-16700 GCA_035353595.1 Elusimicrobiales bacterium
TTGGCATCCGCGATGGCCGAACGCATTTTCTCATCCGCCAGTTCGGCCCTGAACCGCTTTTCAAGCGCGTTCTTTCCGTAAGCGGCGCCCGCGGCTTTGGGCTCGAGAGAAACCACGACTTCGCCCTTTTTGCCAGGCTCCAGAAAAACATATGCCAGACCGCTCACGGCATAAGCCGCATAACGGACCATCCCGCCATCATAATCCTTTTGATCAACGCTGAACAATATCTTTTCTTTCAATTTCATTCCTCACTTTCTCGCCACACAGCGATTTTAAAGGGCTTCGAGCTTACAGCAGACCATTGTCCCGTTCCAATCGTGTCCCACGTTCATATAAGTGCCTGCGGCCACGGTCATCGCCGCCGAAGCCGGCAGGAACCCCAGAAGCTGGGATGCGCCATTCCCCCAAGCGGCCGTTACCACGCTCCCGGCGGGACAAGGGTCGTCGCCGGAGGCAGTAGTATAACCGACCCGGGTGCATAAACCGCGCAGGGTGCCGCCGACCGTAAGGTCGTTGCGGGTGGAAAGGTTGCCCTCAGGCGTCAGCCACATGGAGTAATAGCCGTTGGTGGTATCGGCCCAGTAAAAGTTCCTGTTGCTGTGCATTCCGAACAGGATGCCGCCCGTGGGGAAATTTATCGCGGCATGGCTGGCGTTTTCAAGCCGCAGGGCCTCGTTCCAGCCTCCCCAGATGGGCGTGGTAACGCCGTCATGAGTGACGGTATCCAGCAACAGACCTTTAGACCTGAAGTCGCCGTTCACGTCGAGCTTGGTGGTAGGCACCCCGCCCCCTACGCCGACCCTGCCGTTATCCCTGGCCAGCAGGGTATTAACCCCTCCCGCCCCGGTAGTAAGCAGCGAAACATACCCGCCGTAGGGGGCTGGATAGTAGGTGGTGAGGGTCAGGGTTTCAGAGTCCACTGACTTGGCGTGAATACAGATAAAAGCGAACGCCAGCGCCAGAAGACAGCGCAACCGGGTTACTTTAAGTTGCAGCACGACAACTTTTTCATTTTCCATAACCCCTCCTGGAACCGCTGACTGCATACGGCAAGCGGCAGACGACGCAGACCTATAACATAAATGATGTTATTAATATATAGCATAGCAGAAATATTCCTGGCTTTCAAGGGGGCGGGAAAGAATGCGGATCGGGGGCTAAAAAGCGCGAAAGCCAGCTGCCCGAACAGCCCCCCACGCCCCGGCATAGCGCTCCTGCCGGCGGTTTGCTATGTCTCGGCAAAGTTGCTAAAATTTTCCAAATTCCGCGGCTTCAGCCATAAATCGCAGCGCAGCCGGCCCCCAGAACATGCCAAAGCCAAAACATAACACGCAAGCGGGCCCGGGAACCGCGGGCGGACCGGTGCGCGAGCAGGTGCTTATCTGCGGCCTGGGCCTGCGCCTGGCGCATATGACGCTTGAAACGATGCAGGCGCTCAAGCAATGCCGTACGGTCTTCCACTATTTCCTGGACGAGCAGACAGCGGCTTACCTGCGCACCCTGTGCGCCGACGTAAGGGACCTGGGCGGACTTTCCGCCCCGGACGGTCCGGCGGCCATTGCGGACGCGGTACTGGCGGCCGCGGCGCCGGGCGGCACCGTCGCGCTGCTGTATTACGGCCACCCGCTGGTTTTCCAGGAAGACATTTTAATAGCCCGCTGCAGGGCGGCGAAGGTGCCGTACAGGGTCCTGGCCGCCTTATCCTCGCTGGACGCCGTTCTTGTCGCGGTAGGCTACCCGGCGCTGCGGGAGGGCCTGCAGGTCCGCCACGCGGACGCCGTGTCGCGGTTCGCCCCGCTGCAGCGGATGTCCCCCGCGGTCATCCTTTCCCTGGACCGGCTCAGGGGCCCCGGCATCGCGGCCTTCGTCAAGCAGCTCAAGACCGTTTACCCCCCGGAGCACAGAGTGACGCTCATACGCTGCGCGGACATCTCCGGCGCGTCCGCCCTGCGCCGGGAAACGGAGCTGCGCGCCCTGGGCCGCGCGCTGAAGGAGCTGCCGGCGGCCGTGAGGCGCGGCGCCTCGCTGTTCATCCCCCTGGTCCCGTAGCCGCGGAAAAGGAAGCGCTTATGAACGATCCACGCCGGCTGAAAACCCCCTCCGGCCAGCTCCTGATCTGCGGGCTGGGCCTGCGGCAGGCGCACCTGACGGCAGAAACACTGCAGACGCTTAAAAGGTCCGACGTCGTTTTTCACGATTTTCTGGACGAAAGAGCCGAGGCCTATATGCGGACCTTCTGCCCCGACCTCCGCGACCTGAGAAAACTCCGCCTCGAAGACAATTCGGAAGCGATGGCGGACGTGGTCCTGGCCGCCCTCGCCCCGCGCCGCGTCACTACTTTCATGTGCTACGGTCACCCGATGGTACTGCAGGGAACGGCCGACGTCCTGATACGCCGCTGCCGGGCGGACGGGATCGTCCACCAGATCACGCCCTCGCTGTCCGCCCTCGACGAGATCTTCGTCGCGGCGGGGATCCCGGTCACCATGGAAGGGCTGCAGATCTACCCCTCCCACGTGCTGATACGCCGCAAGGTCCCGCTGTCCCCCCGCCTCCCCGCTATCGTAATGGTGCTGGACAAACTGTGGTCTTATCCGGACTGCACCATAGCGGGCCTGGTGAAACACCTGAAGACGATCTACCCCCCCGGGCACCCGGCGCTGCTCATCCGCTGCCGCCGCATCATAAACGACCCGCTCCTGCGGGTGGAGACGACCATCAGCGGGCTCGCCGGGGCGCTAAAAAAGCTTCCCGCGCCAGAACGGTTCAATACTTCCATGTGCATCCCGGCGCTGGGCCAGAACGTAAAAAAAGATAAGTAACGAGGCAGCAAGGCGGGCCGCAAGCTTACGGCGTTTTAAACTGCCGGGTGTACGAGACGTCCAGCCCTTCGCAGGCGTCGCTGCCCAGGCAGTTGAGGCAGTCGAGGGACTTTATTTTCTTGTCCGCGCAGATATCCAGCATCTCCGACCGTTTCAGGAATTTTTTCACGTCCGCGTGGTCCCTGGAGCACAGCGGCAGATGGTTCAGGGTCAGGCTGGGCGCGGTAAGCCCGGCGCTCCGCCCCAGCTGCGCCACCAGCCCGGCCGCGCCGTCCAGGGACAGCACGCCGCGCGCCCCGCCGATCCTGGCCAGCAGGGCCGGATCGCACAGGCACGGCTGCAGCACGACAAAATCTTCCAGACCGTTGCCGCGCGCCCAGTCGAAAGCCCCGCGCAGTTCTTCTTTATTGCCCTTATGCGCCGCGAAAATTATCCCCAGTTCCAGCTTCCCGGCCTTCAAGGCCTTGAATTCGGTTCCCCACTTTTTCAGGAAATCGGCGAACTTGTTTTCAGCCATCACGGCGTAAAACCGGGAAAAGCAGGAACCTTTTCCCAGTTGCGCGCTCACTTTCGCGGGCCGGTCGGAAGAATAGATCAGCCACGCGCCTTTGATCAGCCGCCGCATCGCGGCCTTCGCGTACAAGCCCGCCTTTGCCAGGTTCTTTTCGCTGACCATGAGCGCCAGCTTGTCCTGCCCCCGCGCGGTCACCGCTGAAAGCGCGGCCAGGAACGCCTTGTCGCTGTCGCCCGGCCCCGTCAGGTTCACCGGCGCAAAAAGATCTTTTTCGCGGATCTGCCCCGCCAGCCTCGGGTTGTCCGACTCGAACAGCCGCGCGCCGCCCGCCGGCACGTAGTTCGCTTTCAAGGCCGCTATCAGCTCCCGGCCGTAGAACCAGCGCGGCAGCTCATAGGACGCGCTCTCCGGATCGCAGACATAGTAGGAATCTTTTATTTTCGCCAGGACCTTGCGGCCCAGCAGGTATTTCAATTCTTTCCTGAAAACCGTTTCCGGGCTGCGGCCGAAGATGGTAGCGAACTCCGCGCGGTCAAGGTGCCCGCCGGTACTGAGCAGGCAGTCCAGGACGAAATACCGCATATTGTCCGAAGCGGACAGCTTCACCCCCGCGCCTACGGGCAGAACCCCGGCCCCCGTTCTTGACAGGTATTCGCCCAGCCCGAGGACGTTCTGGTAGCGGCATTTCCCGAAGGCGTGGGAGATGGCCCCGGTCCCGAGGCCCACGATGCTTTCCCCGGCCATGGTATTGTCGAAAGAATCCGGCCAGTCCCGGCCGCCCCTGTCGATGGTGGCGAAATGGCCATGCACGTCGTACCCTTCTTTTTTCACCATATCGGCGGCCTTGTTCCACATCTTGTGCACGCTCATGCCGCGCTCTTTCGTGTACCCGCAGGAATCGTGCAGTTTCGAACAGGCCTGGAAATCGAACAGGAAGATCCGGCTGGGGCGCCATTTCAGGACCGTCTCGATATCTTTCAGGAAAATAGCCTCGGTCTGCCCTTTCAGGCCGCACATCATCTCGGCAGCGACATAGGGGATACCGCTGTCGCGGACCGCTTTATAAACTTCATGCACGCGCCGGCTGTCCTGCGTACGGCCGTTGAGCGCGAGGACTTCCTGGTTCAGGCTCTGTATCCCGAGGGCCAGGTGGGTCACCCCGCAGGCCGCCAGCGTCTTTATTTTTTCCGGCGTCAAAGAGCCGGGGTGACATTCCATTTCCGTGGCGAAGCCCTTGGCGACCCTGGAAAAATTAGCGGCTATCGCCGCGAAGAACCGCCGGAACTGGGCGGGCGTAAGCAGCGACGGGGTCCCGCCGCCTATGCACAGCTGGTTGAAGCTCATGTTCCCGGTGTGCGGGGAAATTATCCGCATCTCTTTTATCAGCGCGTCCAGGTATCCGTCCACCTGCGCCTCGCCCTGGTAGGGGATCACGTTGAAACCGCAGAAATGGCAGATCCTTTCGCAGAAAGGGAGGTGCGCGTACAGCCTGGAGTTCACCTTGGCCCGCGACCGGTTGCGGGCGTCCCAGGAGCCGAGGACGGCCGCGGGCTTCAGCGGCGCCCAGGCCGGGCGCGGAGGATAGAAGATCTGTTCATACGGCATCCGCTTGCCGTCCAGGTCGGCGAAGATGTTCCTCAGCAAAGCTTCGTTTTCATCCATGAATTTTTTTCTCAAGCGCTTTCCTCAGCGCGGGGTCGAAGAACGCGCGGCGCGCGGCGCTGCGGGCCGCGTCGTGGGACGTTATCACCCTGTAGCCGGCGCGGCAGGGTTTTATAATGCGGGCCTTGCACAGAGTTTCCAGCTGCCGGGGAAAGACCGCTTTAAGTTCCTCCCCGAACTTCCTTTTAAAATCCGCCAGCGGGATCTCGCGCAAGCAGTCGAAGCTGAGGATCATATACCCGGCCATTTCATCGCGTACCGACACCCTGAGCCCGGTTTCCGCCGGCAGCCGGGCAGCCCCCAGGCTGTCGATATACGCCCGCAAGTCTTTGCTGTTCTGGTAACGGACGCGGCCCCAGATATAGGACTTGGCGCCGGCCCCCAGGGCCAGTATGGAATAGGCGTTGACCGGGGTGCCCGTCTCATAAGCGTGCGGCCAGGAAGCGTCATATTTCAGGTCCACCGTGCCCCAATAGGGATCGAACCCCTTCCTGAAAGCATACCCCGCCTTCTCCATCTGTTCGAAGCCCCTGTTCACGACGTAATCCAGTTCCGCCCTGCTTTTTTTGGAACCGGAGTACCGGTACAGGGCGATGCGCTCCGGGCGCATTTTCACCAAGGCCGCCACATCCCGGATAAAGCTTTCCGTGGTCTGCTGCGGCAGTCCCAGCATCAGGTCCATCGAAATATTTTCAATGCCCGCGCTGCGGAGTATCCCGTATTTTTCTTCTATATCCGTCCCGCTGTGCGGGCAGCCGGCAGCCGACAGCACGGCGGGGTCGCGGCTCTGGACGCCCAGGATCGCCCACTTGATGCCTGCCCCGGCGGCCAGCTCCGCTTTTTCCCTGGTTATGGAGGCGGGATTGAGCTCTATGCCGGACTTATGCCCCGACTTGAACTTAAAGCTGTCGAAAGCCGCGGCGAACACCCGCTCCAGCTGGGCGGCGCTCAGCGAAAACAGGTTCCCCTCCGCCCTGAAAGAGAAAAAGCCGCGGCCGCTGAACGCGCCGCGCAGCAGCCCCATTTCCGTTAATAGCGCCTGCAGATATCTCTTAAGCAGCGCCGGGTCCGGAACCGCCGAAAGGCCGCAAAAAGAACATTTTGACGGGCAGAACGGGACAGCCAGCTTCAGCATTATCTCGCCGGGCGCCGCGGCGCTGCCGCCCAGCAGGCCAAGCACCTTCGCCGACGACATCTTTCCCCAGCACTCCGGAGGGGGATAAATGGTGGAAGTATACGGCTCGGATTGTTGGTCCAGATATCGGGAAAAGTCCATAACTTGGCGCTGCGGGCGGACCCCCATGGTGTTCAGCCCCGCTTTTGCGGCTGTCTCCGGGCGGCGGCACCAGCGGCGGGACAGTACGGATTCTACCACTTTTCCCGCATGCTGGCAACCGCGGGCCCGACGGCGGCTGCCCGGCGGGAACCGCCCGCTTTTTACGGGTTTTTCCGCCCGCCGGCGATCGCGCGGCTGGCGAGCAAACTGCTTCTGACCGTCCGCGCGGCCACCCGGAAGCGGTCGGCGAAACCGTGGTTCCAGCTGGAGCTGCCGCGCGTCCTGGCGCTGAGCGTCATCGGCACGCGGCTGACGGAGAAGCCCTGTTTTTTCGCCAGGGCGTAGGCGTAGAGGTCCAGCGAAAAATCCGCGGGCGCGCCTTCCCAGTTCTCCAGCAGCGAGCGGTGAAAAAGCGTGGGCTGGGCGTTGATATCCCAGAGCGCGCAGCCGAAAAGCAGCGACTCGAAAGCCGCCATCCCGGCGGTAAAAAGCGTATCCGGGACCGGCCGCGCGCTGCGCAGCCCCTTGAGGAAAACTTTTTCGCCTGAAGCGGTCCCGAGCCCGGCCACGCAGGCCATGATCTCCGCCGGGCTGTACTGCAGGTCCCCGTGCGCCCAGCCGGCGTATTCCCCGCGCGCCGCCAACAGCCCCTGCGTTATGCCATAACCGTAGCCCTTGTTCACCGGCACGGTCACCGCGCGCAGGAACGGGAAGCGCGGCGCCAGGCCGCCCAGGGCGGCGGCCGTGCCGTCGGCGGAGCCGTTGTCCACCAGGATGAGTTCGAAGGTCCCGGGCAGCCGCGCGCCGGCCAGCGCGGCCGCGAACCCCTCGGCCAGCGGCGCCAGGTTCCCCTCCTCGTTGTAGCAGGGGATCACCAGCGAACAGAAAACCGGCGCCTCAGGAGCCACGGGCTTCGAGCCGCTCCAGGTCCTCGGGCGTGCCCAGGGGGATCAGGCGCCGGACCTCGTCCAGCACGAACTTGCGGCCGGCGGCGATGAGCTTATTATAAAGCGGGGCGACATAATATTCCCCGGCCTGCTCCGGCCCGCTGGCCAGCGCGGCGGCCGCGGCCGAAAAGAAATCCTGCGCGTCGGTAAAATGGTAAAGGCCGGTCAGCGCGTTGTCGGAGATCTGTATCTTCTCGGCGGTGGCCGTCACCGCGGCGTCGGGGCCCAGGCTGGCGAAGCTCCACTTCGCGTCCTGCCCGGTAAGTTTGAAAGAGCCCAGCACGCCGTCCTTCTTGTCCGGACCGGCGAGCCGGCCCAGCAGGGTATCGGACACGAAACCGGTGTCGATGTTGTAAATGGCCAGCCCCGCCCCCGGCGGCACGGCGTCTTTGGCCTTCAGCACGGTCTCGGCCTGCCCGCGGGTGGGAGCGTCGAGCAGCAGCAGGTCGAAAGCCGGCCTGAAAGCCGCTCCGCCGCTGATAGCGTTGAGCGACAGGGAGATGAAGTTCTCAAGGCCGTAGCGCTCCTGGTGCTCTTTCAGGGCGATGAAGACTATCTTTATCGCCGGCTCCAGCGGCAGGCTGCGCAGCGAATGTTCGAACAGCGTGGCCCCGCCGGCGCGCAGCATGTACTTGGGCAAAACGTGGCCGGCCCGGGAAAACCTCGTTCCCAGGCCGGCCATGGCCACGGCGTAAACCAGTTCTTTTTTCATCCCGGGTCCGCCTTCGCGCGCTTACAGCAGCTCGGCCACCAGGGCCGCCAGCGGGCTGCGCTCGGTCTTGGTGAAGGTGACGTGGCCGTACAGCTTCTGGCCGCGCATGCGGTCCACGATGTAGGTCAGGCCGTTGGACGCGATGTCCAGGTACGGGTTGTCGATCTGGTACGGGTCGCCGGTCACCACCACCTTGGTGCCGTCGCCGGCGCGGGAAAGGATGGTCTTGATCTCGTGCGGCGTCAGGTTCTGCGCGTCGTCCACGATCATGTACTGCTTGGGCAGCGAGCGGCCGCGGATATGCGTGACCGAGGCGATCTCGATCTTGTCGTTCTGCAGCAAATACTCGAATTTTTCCATCGCGCTCTCCTGGTGGCGCTTGTCCATCACGAACTCGAGGTTGTCGTAAATGGCGCCCATCCAGGTGGAGAGCTTCTCTTCCTTGGTGCCGGGGATGAAGCCGATGTCCTTGCCGACGGGTACGATGGGACGGCAGACGATCAGCTTGCGGTAGATGTTCTCTTCGACGGACTTCTGCAGGCCGCAGACCAGCGTGATCAGCGTCTTGCCGGTGCCGGCCGCGCCGATGAGCGTCACCAGTTTCACCGAGTCGTCCATCAGCAGCTCCATGGCGCAGCGCTGCTCTTTATTGAGCGGCCTGATGCCCCAGGGAGAAGGCTCCGGGTTGAGCGTCCGCACCTTCGAACTGTCTGCCGGGTCGACGCGGCCCAGGGCCGACTTCTTGGGATCCTCTTTGGAATGCAGGATGACGAACTCGTTGGCGGACAGGTCCTTGTCGGGGCTGGCTATGACCTTGTCCTTGTAGAATTTATCCACAGTTTCGGAACTGACGTCCATGTTGACCATGCCCGAGTACAGCTCGTCCACGTTCACTTTGCCGGCTTCGTAATCCTCGGTCACAAGGCCCACGGCCTCGGCCTTGAGGCGCAGGTTTATGTCCTTGGAGACCAGCACGGGATTGTGCTTTTTCTTCGCGTGCCAGAAGGCGTTGTTGAGGATGCGGTTATCCATCTCGACCAGCTTGAACTCTTTGGGCAGGGCCTGGGGGCGGTCCAGTTCCACGATCAGCGTGCCGCCCTCCTCGGTCTTCACCCCGGTGCTCAGCTTGCCCTTGGCGCGGTAGGCGTCCAGCTTGCGCGAGACGATACGCGCGCTGCGGCCGCGCTCGTCGCCGGAGTTCTTGAAATTATCCAGCTCCTCGATCACGGAGATCGGGATGATCACGGTATTCTCTTCGAATTTGGTGAAGGAAAGCGGGTCGTGGATGAGGACATTGGTGTCGAGAATGTATAGCTTTTTCATTTTTTCTCCTGTTGCTCCGGGCGCTTATATTCGCGCACGGGTATTTTAGCATAAACAAAAGCGCTGCCGGACCCGGGGCGGAGTATCCCGGCGCCGGCCTGGCCGCAAGAGGCGGTAAAAGTAGTAAAATATAAACGATAATATTTTTTGCCAAGGAATTTAATGAAAACCGCAACGTTCATTTCATCGCTCCTGCTGTGCCTCTCATTTTCATTTTACATCCCGGCCGCCGCGGAAACCGCCGGCCAGGGGCCCTGGGAAGTGGCCGAAACCGCCGTAAAAGGCAACCGGAACATCAAGCCTAAAGTGATACTCAACACCGGCAAGGCGAAAAAAGGCAGGCTGTACCCGCAGTCTTTTATCGCCCAGGACATCGAGGCCATACTGGGCCTGGGCAGCGTGGACAAGGTTTCCGTGGAGGTGGACGAGCTGGAAGGCTCCACTGTGTCGAAAAAACTGGCCGCCGTGGCCGGCTCCTCGCTGACGGCGCGCGTCACCTACGTGGTGGCGGAAAAGCCGATGATAAAGACCATAACCGTGGCAGGCGCCAAGGGGCTTTCCAAGAATTCCGTCAAGGACGAGATGTCCCTTAAGGAAAAAGATTTCTTCGACGAGCTTAAGATCCGGGAAGACCTGATAAAGATCGCGGACAAATACCGCGACAAAGGCTTCATCGACGCCGCCGTGGATTACGAGACCCGCCTCGACACGGCGACGGCGCTGTGCTACCTGACCATAAAGGTCGTCGAAGGGAAAAAGGCGCGCGTGGCGGCGGTGGAAATGGACGGGGCGGCGGCCTTCAAGCTGAAGAAGCTGCAGGGTAAATTGAAGAACCGTCCCAAAAAGATCTACGCGCCCAAAGAACTGGAGTCGGACCAGAAAGCCCTGGAAACCTTCTACAGGAACAACGGCTACGCCGATTTCCAGGTCACGGACTCTTCCGTCACCTTTAACGAGGACCGCTCCAGCGTCACGCTGCGGCTGACCGTTTCCGAGGGACGGCGGCAGCGCTTCGGCTCCACTTTCTTCTCCGGCAATACCGTCTACCTGCCCAGCGAATTCGCCCCGGACATCACCTACCGCCGCGGGAAGCTTTACAACCAGGAGCGCTTCGACGACACGCTGCGCGCCCTGCAGGACCGCTACGCGGACAAGGGCTACCTCCGGGCCGCCATCGTCCCGCGGCCGGAAGTGAACGAAAAGACCGGCGAAACGGACATCACCTTCGCCATCACGGAGAACAACCCCATCTATGTCGACCACGTGGACGTGGAGGGCAACAAGGCCACCAAGACGCACGTGCTGAAGCGCGAGATCACGCAGAAGGAAGGCGCGGTCTTCAGCTCCTCCAAAGTCCGCCGCAGCCAGGAAAAGATCCTGAACCTCGGTTTCATCGACGAGGCGAGCCCCGTGATAAACCCCACCCCCGACCCGGACAAGGTAGACCTGGTGTTCGACGTGTCCGAAGGCAAGCCCGGCATGCTCACGGCCGGCGCCGGCATCTCTTCCACCGACGGGCTGGTGGGCACGCTCTCCCTGTCGCACATGAATCTTTTCGGGCGGGCGCAGCGCACCTCGCTGTCCTGGAATTTCGGCAAGAAGGTGCAGGACTACTACCTCAGCTGGTCCACGCCCTGGGTGGGAGACCACCCCACCACGCTGGGCGTGGACGTCTTCAACACGCGGCATTATAAGCCGTACCGGGACAGGATCTCGGCCTATACGGAGCGCCGCAGCGGCAGCAAGGTGACGGTGGCGCCGCGCTTCGCCGAGGACAAGTACAGCCTGACCACCTCCTACACCTACGAGAACGTGAAGATCTCGGAGGTGGACCAGGACCTGATCAACGAGCTCACCCCCGGCACCAGCGTGACCTCCTCGATCTACGTGGAGTTCGCCAGGGACACGCGCGACAACATCTGGGACGCCACGCGCGGCTGCCGCACTTCGCTGGGCCTGGAATTCACCGGCGGCCCGCTGCAGGGCGACGTGAACTTCTACAAACCCACTTTCTCGCACAGTTGGAACCTCAAGCTCTTCTCCATCGAAGACTACCCCTTCGTCATGGCGTTCTCCAACCGCTTCGGCTACGCGGCCCGGTTCGGCGCCACGCGCAACCTGCCGGTCTACGAGCGCTATTTCCTGGGCGGGGCCGACACCGTGCGCGGCTATTCCAACAACGGCCAGGTGGGCCCCATGGAGGGCGGCAGGGTATACGACGTCGCCAACCTGGAATTCAAGTTCCCCCTGGCGCGGGAACGCCGGCGCACCATAGTGCAGTGGGCCTTCTTCCTCGACGCCGGCAATTCCTGGGAACATTTCGACGATATCTCGGTGCGCATGGGGACCCGCACCAGCAATATCAAGGCGGGGGCCGGCTTCGGCATACGGTTCACCACTCCCGCCTTCCCGATAAGGCTGGACTGGGGCTACGGCTTCAACCACAAGCCCGGCGAGCAGCGGTCGGACATTTACTTTACGCTGGGCAACCTTTTTTAAGGACAGGGAAACAGGAGAGGACCGCGGCTGAAGGCTTAAGCACGACCGGAGAAAGCCGCAGGGAAGGCACTTTATGATGAAGATGATCTTTATGGCGCTGCTGGCGGCGCTGCCGCTGCGCGCGGGAGCGCTGGAGCTGCTGCTCGACGATAACCGCGGCGACGCGGGCACGATAGGCTACGTGGACATAGACCGCGTTTTCAAGGAATACTCCGGCACCTCCGGCGCGCGCGAAGAATTTATCGCCGAGATCAAGAAAAAAGAGGGCGAAGTGGCGGCCCTCAAGACCGGGGTTTTCACCATGAAAGCGGAAATAGCCAAACTGCGGCAGGAGCGCGAATTCGCGGTGACCCTGCCCGCGCTTTTCGACGCCCGCAAAAGCGTCGAGGACGCGGCCGCGTTAAAAGCCGCGCAGCCCGACGCGGCCCCGGCCACCGGCACCGAGGTTTCGACCGCCGCCGCGGACGGCCAGGTCCCGCCGCCCCCCGCGCCGCCCCCAGCGGTCCCCGCCGCGGCGCCGCAGGCCGGCACGATAAATATGCCGGGCATCGGCAATGTGCCGTTGTCCCGCTTCAAGTTCTCGGTCTCCACCTCGGTGCCTGAGATCGACGCGGCCATCGAGAAAAAAACCGCCGAACTCGCGAGGTCCGAAGACAATTTGCGGGCCTTCCAGAAGCAGGCCGAGCGGGAGCTGCTCGAATACGAAAGCCACAGGACCGAGATCCTGCTGGGGCGCATTTATGTCGCGCTCAAAGAGCTGGCCGTGAAAGAGGCCGTCAGCGTAGTGGTGGACAAGCGCAATATCCTTTTCGGCCAGCCCGCGGTGGACCTCACCGGGAAGCTCCTGGAAAGACTGGAGGCCGAAGGCTTATGACGAACCTTACCGCTGCCGACATCGCTAAGCTCGCGGGCGGCCAGCTGCGCGGCGACGCCGGGCTGCTCATAAACGGCGCCGCGCCGCTGGAAACCGCCGGCCCCGGGGACCTCGCTTTCCTCGCCGACGCCGCTATGACCGCCGCGGCCCTGGCCTCGAAAGCCGGCTGCCTGCTGGCCCCTGAGGGAACGCTGGAGGCGCTAAAAGATTTTCCCGGCGCGCTTATCCTGACAAAGAATCCCAAGTACGCCTTCATGCTGGCACTGCGGCAGGTGGAAAAGAAAATGCGTCCGCTGCCGGCGCAGGGAGTCCATCCCTCTGCCTCCGTGGCGCCCACCGCCATACTGGGACACGGCTCGCATATCGGGGCTTTCGCGGTGATCGAGGAAGGGGCGGTTATAGGCACCGGCGCGGTGATAGGGGCGCAGTGTTACGTGGGCCGCAACGCGAAAGTGGGCAGCAACTCGCGCCTGTACCCCGGCGTAAAACTGATGGACGCCTGCGAACTGGGCGCCGAAGTCATCCTCCACGCCGGGGTGGTCATAGGCGCCGACGGCTACGGCTATATTTCCCCGGAAGGCCGGCATGAAAAGATACCGCAGCTGGGCCGCGTCCTGATCGAAGACCGGGTGGAGATAGGCGCCAACAGCACTATCGACCGGGCCGCTCTGGCCGTCACCGTCATCGGCAGCGGCACCAAGATCGACAACCTGGTCCACATTGCGCACAACGTGCGCATCGGCCGGAACTGCCTGATCATGGCGCTGACCGGCATAGCCGGGTCCTCGGCCATAGGCGACGGCGTGATCATCGCCGGCCACTCGGCGGTCTCGGACCATCTTACCATCGGGGACAACACCGTGATCATGGGCAAGACCGGCGTAATGAGGAGCCTCGGGCCCAACCAGCTGGTCTTCGGCCACCTGGCCCGGCCGCGCCTGGAAGCGATGAAGATAGAAGTGCTGCTCGGCAAGCTGCCGGAAATGCATAAAGCCATAAACAAGATCAAGAAACGCCTCGGGTTGGACACTCCGGAAAATGCTGCGAAAAACGATATTGCGCCCGGCGGTCATTGAAGGCGTCGGCCTTCATAAAGGCACCCCTTCGCGCGTAACCTTCCTGCCCGCCCCGGGGCAGACCGGCCTGCGCTTCGTGCTGCCCGGCTGCGCCGAACCCGTACCGGCGCGGCTGGACCGCGTGGCCGGCACGGCGCGCGGCACCAATATCTCCGCCGGGGGAAGGACGCTGTACACCGTAGAACATCTGCTTTCCGCGGCCGCGGGGCTGGGCGTGGACGACCTGGACATAGAGCTTTCCGGAGAGGAACCCCCCGCCGCGGACGGCTCGGCCCTGCCTTTCGCCCGGGCGCTGATCGCCGCCGGCCTCGCGCCCAAGCCGGGGCAGCGCCGCGCCGCGGCGCGCCTGACCGCCCCCATAGAATTTTCAAAAGGGGAGACGCTCTACCGCGCCACCCCCCGCCCCGCCGGCCTGGCCTTCAGACTGGTTTACGAGTACCCGCACCGGCTGGTGGGCAGGCAGGCGCTGGAACTGGACCTCTCGCCGGAAACCTACCTCAAAGAGGTGGCCCCGGCGCGCACTTTCGGCTTCGACCATGAGATCGCGGCCCTTAAAGCGGCCGGCCTGGCCCTGGGCGGCTCGCTGGACAACGCCGTGGTGATCACGGAAACCGAAGTGCTGGCCAGGGGCGGCCTGCGCTTCCCCGACGAATTTGTAAGGCACAAGCTGCTGGACCTGGTCGGCGACCTGGCGCTGGCCGGCCTGGCTTTCGAAGGCCTGGCGGTGGAAGCCGTCCGCCCCGGGCACGCGGGCAATGTCAATTTTGCTAAACTATTGGAGGAGAACTGCACGGAGGCGCCATGACCGAGACACAGCCGCAGCCCTACCAGCCCGTACGCGTAATTCCCTGCGAGGAAATACTCAAGATCATCCCCCACCGCTACCCTTTCATGATGGTGGACCGCGTGGAAGTGGTGGAAGAGGGCAAGTACTGCGTCGGCGTGAAATGCGTCAGCGCCAACGAACTCTATTTCCACGGCCATTTTCCGGAAAAACCCATAATGCCCGGAGTGCTGATGCTGGAAGGCATGGCCCAGACCGCGGCGGCCATGATGATGGACCTGCCCGAAACCAAAGGGCGGCTGGCCTTCTTCGCCGGCATCTCCCGGGCCAAGTTCCGCCGCCAGGTAGTGCCCGGAGACGTGCTGAAGATGCACGTCAAAATACTCCGTTTTAAGAGCCGCGTAGGCAAAGTCAGGGGCGAGGCCTGGGTCGGGGACGAGCCGGCGGTGGAAGCGGACCTGACCTTCGCGATAGGCTGATTTTTTATAATTTTCAGGAGGAGACATGGCGACAAAGATACACAGCACGGCGGTGATCCATCCCAAGGCGCAGCTGGACCTGGACGTCGAAGTCGGCCCCTACACGGTGATCGGCGAAGACACGCAGATCGGCGCCGGCACGAAGATAGGGCCGCACTGCATTTTTGAATTTTGCACCGTAGGCAAGAACAATCTCTTCACCGGCGCGGCCCACGTGGGCATGCCCCCGCAGGACTGGTCATACCACGGCGAGCATACCCGCTTCACCATGGGCGACGGCAACGTCATCCGCGAATCCGTTTCGCTGCACCGCGGCTCGCACGCCACCAACCTCACCTCGATGGGCTCCAACTGCATGCTGATGGCCAACTCCCACGTCGGGCACGACTGCCGCCTGGGCAGCAACATAGTGATGGTAAATTCCTCCGCGGCGGCCGGGCACGTGCACATCGGCGACCGCGCCCTGATCTCCGGGCTGTCGGGCATCCACCAGTTCACGCGCATCGGCAGGTTCGCCATGCTCTCCGGAGGCGGCATGGCCAACCAGGACATCATTCCCTACGTCATCGCCCAGGGCGACAGGGCCAAGCCCGTAGCCCTCAACCTCGTCGGGCTCAAGCGCAACGGTTTCACCCGCGAACAGATCAAGGCCATCAAGCACGTCTTCAAGACGCTGTTCTTCCGCGGCCTGCTGCTCAAGGACGCCATCGCCCGCCTGCGCGCGGAGAACCTGCCGCCGGAAGCGGCGCTGATCCTGGATTTCTGCGAATCCTCGAAACGGGGCATCTCCCGGCCGCGCCGTACGGCCCGCGAACTGGAAACGGCCGTCAATGACTGAGAAGATCGGGCTCATCGCCGGAGCGGGCAGTTTCCCGCTGCTGTTCGCGGCCGAGGCGAAAAAGGCGGGCCATGACGTTATCGTGGCCGGCCTCAAAGATATAACGCCGGCGGCCATAGAGCCTTATGCCGCCAAAATAAGCTACTTCAGGCTGGGCCAGATCAGCGACCCGATAAATTTCTTCAAAGAACACGGCGTAAAAAAAGTCCTGATGGCCGGCTCGGTACCGCACGTCAATATTTTCGGCGGCATCCTGCCCGACCTGCGCGCCGCGAAGCTCATCTTCAGGCTCAAGGACAAGAAAGCCAACGCCATCCTGGGCGCCATCGCCGACGAGCTGGCCGCCGACGGCCTGGAGCTGGTGAATTCCGCGACCCTGCTCGAGCACCTGCTGATAAAGCCCGGCCTGCTGGCCGGCAAAAAACTTTCCGGCGACGCGCTCAAATGCGCCGCTTTCGGCTGGAAGGCCGCCAAGAGCCTGGCCGCCCTCGACATCGGCCTGACCGTGGTGCTGCGCGACCGCGTGGTGCTGGCCGCCGAGGCGCAGGAAGGCACCGACGCGTGCATCACCCGCGCCGGAGAAGTATTGCGGCGCCTGCGCGAAAGCGGCGGCAAAGGCCACGCCATGATGGTGGTGAAGGTGGCCCGCCCGGACCAGGACATGCGCTTCGACCTGCCGGTGGCCGGGGCGCCTACGCTGCGCGCCATGGCCGCCGCCGGCGCGGACACGCTGGTGCTGGAAGCCGGCAAGACCCTGGTGCTCGGCATGGAAGATTTCCTGGCGGCGGCGAAAGAGACCGGCATAACGGTTTTCGGCGCCGAGGACCAGCGCGATTTCGAGTGACCGGATGAACGAGCTTTTCTACCCTTATTCCCCCCCGCACCTTGTGC